>JALRBJ010000010.1 GCA_023257815.1 Candidatus Saccharimonadia bacterium
ATTATTTCAGCAGTAATTTTGTGTGCTTCTGTGTCTTCGGTAAACTCAACAAACCGTTCTAAATACAGCTTGTAATTTTCGGCAGTCTTAGCAGAGCGACCACCTTCAACTTCAAGTGATTCAACATAGTCAAGTATCAACTCTGAAACGTACATGTTTATAGTATACAACGTACATAAAACTGTTCTAAAGTGTAGTACAATGCTAACGTGAGCATTATAGAAGCTATTATTTTGGGTATTGTGCAGGGGTTAACTGAGTTTATCCCTGTATCAAGTTCTGGCCATTTAGTGATTACCCAGAGTTTATTAATGGGCAAGGCTGATCATTTATTTATTCAAGCGCTGGATTTTGGCACACTTCTTGCACTTTTAATCTATTTCTCTCCCAAGCTGGTCGATTTGTTCAAAAGAGTATTTTTTGAACACGACTACCGTCTGGCCCGTAATATTGTAATCACCTGTATACCGGCCGGCCTGCTTGGTTTAATTTTGGCTGATTTTATTCAAAAAAGCCAAGTACTCCTTAATCCTTTAACGGTGGCGATTATGCTGGCGCTAGTGGGTGTGCTGATGGTGATCGTTGATAAGTTGCCTAAAAAATCAGCAAAAGAAACAGGAACTGACTTAAGCCCAAGACGAGCCCTGGTCGTAGGTTTAGCTCAGGCATTTGCTTTGATTCCAGGCGTATCGCGCAGTGGCTCAACGATTATTGCCAGTCGAATTATGGGCTTGGGGCCAAAAGCTGCTGCCGAATATAGCTTTATGGTATCAATTCCAATTATGGTTGGCTTAATTGGCAAGCTACTTCTTAAATCGTCCGATCGAACCTATATTTTTGAACATCTTGGTATGATCTTAATTGCCAATGTGGCTGCGTTTATTGCCGCTATTTTGGCTATTCATTTCTTATTGAAATATCTGTCTCGTCACGGATTGGCACTATTCGGGTGGTATCGTATCGGATTAGCTGCTGTCGTTATATCAGTTCTTTTGGTACAATGACTCTAGTAAATCAAAGGAGAAATTAGTGGCTAAGAATGTTGAACAAACATTAATATTGTTTAAACCTGATGCGTTGCAGCGTGCACTTGTAGGCGAGATCTTAACTCGTTTTGAAAAAGTAGGGCTTCGGATTGTTGGTACGAAGATGCTAGCTCCAAGTCGTGAACATTATAATGCTCACTACGAAGATATTGGTAAGCTTAAAACTCGCGCAGGTGATCAGATCTTTGCAATCACACTTGATATGATGGAAAAAGGTCCTGTAATTGCGATGGTGTTAGAGGGGATTGAAGCCGCTAGTCTGGTGCGCAAACTAGTTGGCGCCACTGAGCCTAAATCGGCCGCACCTGGTACGATTCGCGGTGATTACAGTCATATGAGCTATGGCTACGCTGATGACGAAGGCAAGGGGATTCCCAACTTAATTCACGCCTCTGGTGATGCCGAGGAAGCCAAGCAAGAAATTGCTCACTGGTTTAGTACTGACGAGCTTTACGATTACGAAGCTATTCACGAAAAATTCACTCGTTAAATATACTACGTAGGAGATATAAATGGCCTTGCAGCTCTCTGAACAAGATAAAGCCTACATGCCAACCCTTACCTTGATCAGGCATACGGGATTATTATTAGCATGGCAACAGCAAACTTTACATTATAGGGGTACGCCAGCTCAGCTCAAAACGAAACTTTGGGAAATAACGGGTAAGAATTTACTTTTTGGCTGGTGGAGCATATTCTCGCTGTTCATCAATCCCTCTGTTACTATCGGCAATTTTTTCTTATATTGGTCGTATCTTTCACAGTGGAATAGGTTTACGGCTTCACCGCATACTTATACCGAAAAGATTAAACAGGGCGGTTTATCAAAGCGTGACCAGTGGATAGCCGGCGTGTTTAAAATCATTTGCCCAATAGTTCTGCTAATTGTATTTGCATCTGTTTTACAATAAACTGCAAAATTGTTGACGGATAAAAGTTCAATTTGGTACCCCGGGCAGGAGTCGAACCTGCAACCTTATCCTTAGGACGGATCTGCTCTATCCAGTTGAGCTACCGAGGCGCGCGTTATTCTAGGGAAGGGCTCGCCCTTCCCAGTTTTAGTCGAAGTAAATTCGCCAAAAACTTCCCATCCTCTAATGCCTTCGCTAACGCTCGGTGTGGAGGATGCTTTCATATTGTATACTAGTAACACCATGCGAAAAAGGGTAGAGGATCACAATAGTGAGTTTGATGGTCAGCGCGAGGGTGAAGAGCTCTTGTTTGTGTTTCGCCGCCACATCATCGCCATGCGTAAGGGCTTCTACGGACTTCTTATACCGTTTGCTGTAAGCGCTATACCCCCACTGATATGGCAAGATAACTTGCAGCTTTTCTTGCTTCCGCTAGGTGGTTTGGCACTTGGCTTAATAATATTCGCATATCACTTTATACTGTGGTATTACACCGTATATATTGTTACGACTGAACGTATCCGCCAAGTCACTCAGAACGGCTTTTTTGGTACGGATGTGGTAGAGCTGCGCCTGTCGAAAATTCAAAACATAAGCTATAATATTCCTGGGTTCAGTGGCGAAATCTTTGGCTACGGGACGATTGTCATACAAACGTTCGTAGGTGATCTGGTAATTCATAAAGCAGAGCATCCAGACAAGACATACAATAAATTACAAGACGCCGTTATGAACGCAATTGAACAACAAGGAGCATATGAAAAGACCGAGCTTGAAGAGGCGTAAAAAAGAGGCAGAGGCGCCTTCGCGTATTACAAATGAAACCGTTGCCGAGCATCGTGAAAGGATCTTGGCAGGTGGACGTAAGTTTAAATACCCACATCAATACGAAAGACATCGTCTCGTGTTTAATGTGGTGATTATTGGCTTGGTTACCATTGTGCTATTCGGGCTGATTACTTGGTGGCAGCTGTATCCACTGCAAAATACTAGTACATTTTTTTATCGCGTGACTCGAATCATTCCTTTACCGGTAGCAAGTGTTGATGGAGCGCAGGTACGCTACAGCGATTATTTGATGAGTCTTAACGGTTCACGGTATTATTTAGAACAATCAGAAAGGCTTAATCTAGACTCTGACGATGGTAAGCAGCAAATAGAATTTATCAAGCGTCAGGCGCTCGATGGGGCAATTGCTGATACCTATGCCGCAAAAGTTGCAGGTGAGAAAAATATTCGCGTTACCGATAAGCAAGTCGAAGATGTTATAAGTGCCAGTCTGAATACTGTTTCAGGACGTATTTCACAGGATGTTTACGATGATTCAACACTAAGTACTTTGGGTTACTCATCTGATGAGTATCGGCAGATTATTCGTCGTTCATTAGTGCGCCAAGAAGTCGCTTACTCAATCGATACGAAAGCTGCTACTGCTAAGAAAGCAGCAGAAACGTTGTTAAAGACTAGTCCAACAGTTGGGCTGGCCGATATCGCCAAAACATTACAAGATAAAGGCTATAGTAATGTTCAGCTTGGAACATCTGGGTTGGTACCACGAACGAATCATGACGGTGGGTTAACTCAGATTGCGGCTAAGCTCCAGAAGAATCAAATATCTACATTCTTTCGTTCAACTACTGGTGATGGCTACTATGTTGTGCAACTTGCCGACAGCAATGATAAACAGCTTAGCTATAACTTCCTTAAAATTCCACTGACTATGCTGAGCGATCAAGTCAAAACTCTTACTAAGAATAAGAAGATTCAAGAATATATTACGATTAAGCAAGCGGATAGCCAGGATATTCGCCGTCAGTAGTAACTAGTAGAGGGGGTAAAATGTATAAACTACCACAGCTTCAGTATGATTACGGAGCACTTGGGGCCTATATCAGTGCTGATATTATGCAACTACATCATTCTAAGCATCATCAAACATATGTTGATAAATTTAATGCAGCACTTGATAGCGTACCCGAACTTAAGGAGCGGGCACTTGAAGATTTGTTAAGCAATTTAGGTTCTTTGCCTGAATCTGTTCAGACTGCAGTTCGCAACCACGGTGGTGGTCACTACAATCACAGCCTCTTTTGGCAGTGGATGAGTCCAACGGGTGGGGGGGAGCCAACGGGTGCTTTGGCTAACGCTATAATCGAACGATACGGTAGTTTTCAAAATTTTGTAGATGAATTTACTACGAAATCACTTGCAGTGTTCGGAAGCGGCTGGTGTTGGCTTCAGCCAAATATGGATATTGTTACAACAGCTAATCAAGATACTCCTATTATGCATGGCGGTGCGGCACCACTACTAGGCTTGGATGTTTGGGAGCATGCCTATTATCTTGACTATAAGAACAAGCGTGATGACTATGTACAAGCTTGGTGGAACGTAGTTGATTGGGAGTTTGTTAGTTCAAGAATGTAACTTCAATGTATGTCTTTATTCAAGATAACTTTAAGACTGCTCGCGGAAACTTTTCAAGAGTCCTTGATGTTAGTTGCGAGAAATGCTCAAAGCATGTTGCATACTACCAAAAGGATGGCTTGGGCACATTAAAAAGAATGTATGTGGATAGATTCGTTGATTTTACGCCATCAGGCGAAAGACTATTTTGTCCGAGTTGCAACTTTGAACTAGGTGTATTAACTACTTACATGAAAGAAAATCGACCAGCTTACAGACTTTTTCAATCCTCAGTAAACAAGAAAATTGTAAGTCGTCATTTGATTAAATGAGTCTGATTCTCGACCGGACTATCACTCATTCCATTCGCTCCTCTGCTTGCTTGAAACAAGAATAGCTACGCTGTTTTTGTTTCTGCGCTTCGCGACCCGGCGATTACTCACTTCGTTCGCCTCGCCGGTGCACATCTGGCGAATCCATGACAAGAAAATATGCTCACCCGAAGGTGAGCATATTTTCTTGGCGCGCTCGACCGGATTTGAACCGGCGATCTCCTCCGTGACAGGGAGGCGTGATAACCCCTTCACTACGAGCGCATTTGGGATCTATCTAAAGACTTTGTCTAGTCTAGCAAATTTCTACCTCTGGTGCAACCAGTTTTAAGCAGTTCATTTCGTGAGCTCAAATGGTATAATAACCTAAGACTACTAAGCTAAAAATTCGCCGCTGTAGCTCAGCTGGTAGAGCGGCGCTTTCGTAAAGCGTAGGTCACCGGTTCAAATCCGGTCAGCGGCTCCATATATAAGATTATGAAACAACTAGTACAATCAACAGCTCGAAAAGTTATAGGTGATCGACCACTTATGCTTCTTATTATGGCAATTATTCTTGGCGGAGTAGGCTACATTGTGTATGTAGCTATTAATTTAAGTCCGAGTGACTTACAGTTAGCAACTCGGTATACATCATTTGGTGATACTCACTTCTATCGAGATAAATGGTGGTATTTATTTAGCTTTGTTGGATTTGGTATCTTGTATATCATTGCGCACGCTGGTTTTACTGCTAAGTTGTTTACCATCGGCTACAAACAGCTTGCGTATGGATTTGCCTGGTTATCAATCATTCTTCTAGTGTTGATGTTTGTATATACGAACTCTGTCATAGGCATTGCTTATTTAAACTAATATGATTGATCTTGAAATACCCCTAGAAAAGCGTTCCAAATCCTATCGATTTTTTGAAATGCTACCTGGCCTTATTAGCTGGGGATCTATTATATTGTTGATAGTTCTTAGTTTGCTAAACCCACTTTGGGCTGGTATATACGTGCTGCTTATCATCGTTACGCTTCTTATTAAGGCTGCTGGCATTGCATGGCATACTTTGCAAGGCTCTACGCGAATTAATCGAGCGCAAAAGGTCGATTGGCACGCTAAGCTGATGGATTTAGCAGATCCTGAAGAAGCCCATGAGCGTTTAATAAAACATCCCAGTACTCAATTAGGTGCTTCTGCGCATCTTGAAAATCTGCGCCTTATGGCAAATGCCGCCGAGCCGTACCCCAAGCCAGATCAAATATACCATGGAGTAATAATTGCTACCTATAACGAATCGTATGAGGTGTTACAGCCTACGATTGAATCGGTCGTAAATGGAACGTTTAATCCAAAGCAGATCATTTTGGTAATTGCGTACGAAGAACGAGGTGGCCGCAGTATCGAAGGTACCGTTAAGCAGTTGCGTGATGAATATGCGCATCGCTTTAAGGCACTCGAAATTATTAAGCATCCAAAAGATTTGCCAAACGAAGTAGTAGGCAAGGGTGCTAATATTACCTACGGCGGTCAGTTTTTGGCTAAATGGCTTACTAAACAGGGTATAGATTATAAAGATGTTATTGTTACTACCTTAGATAGTGATAATCGTCCACATCATACGTACTTTGATTATGTCGCTTATGAGTACATTACTCATGACGATCGCAAGCATCTGACATTTCAGCCTGTATCACTCTTTCTTAACAATATTTGGGACGTGCCAGCACCTATGCGAGTAATAGCAACAGGTAACTCGTTCTGGAATATTATTAGTAGCATGCGACCGCATACGCTGCGTAATTTTGCTAGTCATTCACAACCAATGGACGCACTAGCCGAAATGGATTTTTGGAGCAAACGTACCATTGTAGAGGATGGCCACCAATATTGGCGCAGTTGGTTCTATTTTGGGGGTAAATATGAGGTTATACCAATTTATGTGCCAATCTATCAAGATGCTGTGCTGTCTGATACGTACTGGAAGACTCTCAAAGCTCAATTCATGCAACTTCGTCGTTGGGCTTATGGTGCCTCGGATGTGCCGTATGTGGCTGTGCGTGTATTCAGTGCTAAACGTAATGTTCCATTCTGGGATGGCTTTACTCGGCTAATTCGGCTTCTTGATGGCCATGTTACCCTCGCAAGCGTGTCGCTTATTGTTACGTTTGGTGGGTGGGTGCCTTTATTCATCAATTCCGAGGCGTCGCGTTCGGTGGCTGCCAATCAATTGCCGGAAGTCTTAAGTGTACTGCAGCGAATTGCAATGATTGGTATTTTAATAACTGTGTTTTTATCTTTTAAGATGTTGCCACCTCGTCCGACTCGCTATAAACGTCATCGTACGGTTGGTATGTTATTACAGTGGCTGCTTATGCCGGTGACTGCCATTGTATATTCATCGTTTAGTGCCTTTTATTCCCAAACACGGTTGTTACTGGGTAAATATCTCGATAAATTTGATGTAACCGACAAGGCAACGATTGAAACAATTGATGCCAAAAAAGAAGCCGCAAAACAGTAACACGGTCTAGGAGCGGACTCTATTTAATACTTGGTCGTCCGCGTCGTGAGCGGGTTGCTTTTACAAGTCCATGACCTGCAGCGTATTGTAGGGCAGCTAACTCGTCAAAACGTTTTAATACTTGGTGCGCAGTTGCTGCAACATCATCTACACTTGGTTGCCGAACCTCACGTAGGAGTAGTTGCTCAATCGTTTCGGCAAGTGGTAGCGAGTGGAGTTGGCGTGCTACTGGGTCATGACTAAAACTGTCGGCAATACTCAAAGTAAGCTTGCTTAGGCTAAAAGGTGCCTTCGTTACACCTTTAGTATCCGGATAGTACACATATGCCGACTCATCCAAGGATGGTTTTTCATAGGTAGTGAATAGGCATTGGCAACTCTCGCATTGTCGCCGACGCCATGTCCCTGATTGCTTTTTGTGTGGTCTGGAATTTGTAACTTTAGTTTTCCCGTGGAAACAATTTATACAAATCATGTCTATATATTGTCATATAGCAATTAAAATAACAAGTGGAAAACATAAACACGATTGGGGAAACGTCCAAAAAGAAAAATCGCCGCAGTATACTGCGGCGATCGGATAGGTATCTATGGTGTTATTTAAGGGGCAACTACTTCTTGCTCGCAATATACTTTTTGCGCGCTTCTGCCCAGGTTTCGTTGAATTCAAAACCTAGATTAAACTGCTCTAATTTTGATGGTTTTAGATGTTTGATGTTGAGTTCTTTGTTACTCATGAATTTATATTAGCACAAGCGTTATATTTTGTCAATAGAACAGTGTTCCGGTCAATATACTATGGGTGATATATTCATCTGTTATTAATCCCAAGGATCTGCGTGGAAAACTCTTGTAAGTTTGTGCATAAACAATCTGCGGTCTAAAATAGACCGTATGATTATCCCCACAAAAAAGCTCAGTAGTGACTTTGAGCTACCTGTATATGGTCTTGGGCTTTGGCAAATGGGTGGTCGCTGGGAGTCAGATACTTCAAATGATGAAAGAGAAGTTGCGGCAATTCGAGCAGCACTTGATGCTGGAATAACTCATGTAGATACGGCAGAAGGCTATGGCAATGGTCATGCCGAGCAGCTACTTGCACGAGCGATTAATGGTTACGACCGTGCTAAGCTACAAATTGCCACTAAAGTTGCAGGTCATAACCAAGCCTACGATGGGCTAATGCGTGCGCTTGAAGGTAGTTTAAAGCGTCTACAGACCGACTATATCGATCTTTACATGTTACACTTTTATCCTCCATCTGGAACGGATGTGAATGGTACGGTGCGCGCCCTTGATGAATTAGTAGCGCAGGGCGCTATTAAGCACATTGGTGTATGCAATATGTCACCCAATCGATTTGAAGATATCCAGCGTAGAACAAAGAACAAACTAGTTTGTAATCAAGTACACTACAATGTTCAATATCGCGAGGCTGAGAAGCGTGGAGTTTTGGAGCATGCACAGCAAAATGATGTTATGCTTGTGGCTTGGCGACCAGTCCAGAAGGGTAATTTACCAAAATCTGCACTGGTTAACGAATTGGCGGCTAAATATGGCAAAACGCCAACACAGATTGCCATTAATTGGTTAGTATCTCAACAAAATGTAGTCACAATATCGAAGACAAGTAGCCTAGAGCATTTAACGGAGAACCTAGGGGCTCTCGATTGGAGGATGGAAGTTCGGGATATTGAGAGGATACGTACTTTGTTTCCGGATCAAAAGAATGTGTCGGATGCTTTGCCGTTAGACTATGAAACTGATGTAGAGGTATGATGGATATCGAAAAAGTTATTCCTGAACCCGTATGTTGTAGGTAGCGTCATCGATAAATAAGCTGCATTGGAGTGCTTTTGTCTTCAAAGATTCTAGCGCAGAGTCTTGCTGACAAGCCTTTGGCAGACGATACGATCATTGCCAACACTCATTGTCGGTCCTTGGGTAAATAGTCCATAGGCTGGGCTAACCTCAACATCTGAGCCAATACACGTTCTGCCGTAGAGAGCGTATACAATAAACACACCTATGTTCTCTGGATATGTGCCGCTAAAGTAATACTTATACTGCAAGCCTTTATAGACATATGTGTTGCCATCATAGGTTGATGTCACACTGATCGACGGGAATGCACTTGTCTTTGGTACCGAAAGATTTTGTGCTTGCAATTTATCTCGCAAGTCGTCTGCAATGGTGCCATAGTTTATGCCGTTAATTGTACCTGGTGAACCAGTGCCATTTATGAGTTTGCAATAATTTGAGCCGGAATTAGCTTCTGCAACACAGGTGGGATTTAGAATTGTCTCTCCCGATGGTTGGTTTGCAGAGTCGGGAACAGGATACTCACGCTTGACTGCATAATAGGCTCTTAATGTTCCTTCGAATGTTTTAACTTGTGCAGCTACAGACGAGTTGGCGGCTTTTTGTTGGGCGGTCGTATATCCATAGGCTGTTACGGTAACAAGCATGCCTATGACAACAACTACAATCAAAAGCTCAACCAGTGTAAAACCTTTCATTCGTAGGATCTGCTGCCTGCTCATAATGTTCCTTATAGTAGCATAAGCATTTCAATATGAGTATACTTATTACAACAAAAGATCCACCTGGTGGATCTTTAAGGTTCGTCTGTGGTGGGCGATAGAGGATTCGAACCTCTCACCTCTTCAACGTCAATGAAGCGCTCTAGCCAAATGAGCTAATCACCCTTGCTAATCATTCGTGTACCTGAATAAGTGTAGCAAACAGGGGTGATTGTTGCAATCGAGGGATTAGTTCGATATGATTTACTTAAGCGATGACGCAGCCTAACCACCTGTCGAGCACGTGTAAGCGGTTGCTGGGGCACGTAAAATCCCTAGGAGCAAGAGTAATAGCCAAGGTGGAACCTCCGGATAACGGACCAAGGCACGCTAGGAAGATTTGTCTTCTGTAGAGCGTGTTTTTAATTTTTTAAGGAGTATATTATGAGCGATCAACACGACGAACTGCATGCAATGAGGCATAGTTTGGCACATATTACGGCTCAGGCCGTTCAGCATTTATGGCCAAATGCTAAATTTGGTGTAGGTCCGGTGGTAGAGAATGGATTTTATTATGACATTGATTTGGGCGATACAAAGATTTCGGAAGCAAATTTTGGCAAGATCGAAAAAGAAATGCGCAAAATTATCGCTGCCAATTATACGTTCGATCGAAGTGAGAAGCCTATCGATGAAGCCCTCGAGTGGGCAAGAGCAGCTAATCAGCCATACAAGATTGAGCTACTCAACGATCTTAAGCGCGAAGGTACAACCCTAGCAAGTGAGCTTGATGCTGCCATGATGGGCATGGAGTTACCGGCTGGCATAGGAGGTTCTGCACACCAAGAGGTAAAAAGTGTCGTTGACGTATCATTTTATACAGATGGTGACTTTACCGATCTATGTCGTGGTCCACACGTTGAGTCTACAGGCAGGGTAGGTGCCTTTAAGCTGATGCGTGTGGCCGGCGCATATTGGCGAGGCAATGAGAAGAATCCGCAGATGCAGCGGCTCTACGGTGTTGCGTTCGCCACTCAAGAAGAATTGAACCAGTATCTTGAGATGCTTGAGCAGGCTAGACTACGTGACCATCGTAGGTTGGGTAAGGATCTTGATCTGTACACCATGAGTTCATTAGTTGGCTCTGGTTTACCTATGTTTACTCCACGGGGCACAATTCTACGTGACTTAGCATCGCAGTATTCTAATCAGTTGCGTCAACAAAGAGGATTTCAAAAGGTTTGGACACCTCATATCACCAAGCAGGATCTATATGAGGCGTCAGGCCACTGGGCTAAGTTTGGTGATGAATTGTTCTTGGTTACTAGCCAGGAAACAAGTGACAAAATGGCATTAAAGCCAATGAATTGTCCGCATCATACTCAGATTTTTGCTTCCCAACCGCGAAGCTATCGAGATATGCCAGTGCGTTATCTTGAAACAACTACTGACTATCGTGATGAAAAAACAGGCGAGTTAGGTGGCTTAAATCGAGTTCGTTCACTGACTCAAGATGATAGTCATGTGTTTGCACGGCCTGATCAAATCGAACAAGAGATAGATGGACTTTTGGCAAGCGCTCGTGAGCTGTACGGTACACTTGGCATGAAGTTACGAGTACGGCTTAGCTATAGGGACGACACAGACGCCTATCTGGGTGATAAAGAGCTTTGGAACTCAGCCCAAACACAATTGAAAGCGGCGGTGGAAAAGAATCAGCTCGATTACTTTGAGCAGGATGGTGAGGCTGCATTCTATGGTCCAAAAATTGACTTTATGGCCACTGATGCAATCGGTCGTGAACACCAAGTTGCGACGGTACAGCTTGATTTCGTCCAGCCTGAGCGATTTAAATTGCAATATGCAGACAATGAAGGTAATTCTCAAACTCCCGTTATGATTCATTGCGCATTACTTGGTAGTATTGAACGATTCTTGAGTGTGTTTATAGAACATACCAGCGGTTGGTTTCCGTTCTGGTCTGCCCCTGAGCAGCTAAGAATCCTAACAATCAACGATACCGTTTTGGATTATGTTGATGAAATTAGAACGATTTTATCAGATACAATTCTTATGAAACCAGTAAAATACAACGAGGTACGATTTACAACGGATGATAGAAATGAATCTCTTGGTAAGAAAATCCGTGAGGCTACTGCGATGAAAATCCCTGTGCAGTTAATCGTCGGGCCGAAAGACAAAGAAGTCCGTGAAGTCAGCGTGCGTACTCAAAGTGCTGAAGAGAAAATAACTATTGATAATCTAGCGGATTACCTTAAGAATCTATGAAACGACTTGTTATAGCAATTGATTGTGATGATGTTTTAACAGATACGTTGCCAAAAGTTGTTGATGACTATAACCGGTTGTACAGTACAAACGTCGGACTGGAGCACATGTATGTTGATCATAATAGTATCCCCGAGGTTTTTGGTACTAAAACTGGCCAAGAAGCTATCCAACGATTTCATGCTATCTATCGTCAAGAGGGCTACTATGAGGCGCTTTTGCCCGTCGAAGGCGCAGTCGAGGCGATTAGTAGGCTTGCCAAGAAACACGAGCTACATGTTGTAACTGGTCGGCAGAGCTTCCTGAAGTCTGCTACCAAATATACGCTAGATAAATACTTTCCTGATGCATTCACATCCGTAGAACATACTAATTACTACAAGGATGACACTGAAAAAACGGCAACTCATCGTTCAAAGGCTGAAGTCTGCAAAGCAATTCATGCGGACATATTAATTGACGACCATATCGTCCATGGCGAAGATGTTTTAAACGCTGGTGTCGAATCAGTAATCTTATTTGGGGACTACCCATGGAATAAACGAGATAGCTTGGTGCCAGGGATGACCCGATGCAGTAATTGGAAAGAAGCATTAAGTGAGATTGAGAGAATCAATGGAAGCAGACGCTAACTTTCGCAGTAGGGTGGAGGCTCTTATGGCGCAGGTTCCGTATGGCCAAGTAACAACGTATGGTGATTTAGCGGGACTGGCTGGCCAGGCCAACGCGAGTCGGATCGTAGGCGGAATAGCTCATTTTGGTAATCCTGACTTGCCATGGCATAGATTAGTAAATCGATTCGGTGGTTTAGCTGCTGGCTTTCATGGTGGTCGCGAAGCACAAGCTCAACTGTTAGAGCAAGAAGGGATTGCTTGCACAAATCACATCATCGATAATTTTGGGGATATTAGGTGGCGACCAAACCTGGATTAATAGCTATAGTTGGGCCTACAGCAAGTGGCAAAACCGCGTTAGCTATAAATATCGCAGAGCAATTTAATGGTGAAATAATTTGTGCTGATTCACGAACGGTCTATAAAGGCATGGATATTGGCACAGCAAAGCCTACTGCGGATGAGCAGGCTCGTGTGAGGCACTGGGGGCTTGATTTAGTCGAGCCTGGTGAGCGATTTACTGCAGCTGACTTTCAAAAGTATTCACGTGGGGTTATTGCAGATATTCAGTCTCGTGGCAAGCTACCCCTCCTGGTTGGAGGTACTGGATTGTACGTAGATGGGGTGTTGTATGATTTCACATTCAACTCTCCTACAGATAGCTTGTCGCGTGAAACATTAGAAAATATGGATGTTAGTGAATTAATAGAATATTGCAATAAAAACAACGTTACTTTACCTGAAAATATGAAGAACAAACGTCATCTCATTGCCGCCATTGAACGGAAAAACATAACTTCAATCAGTAAGTCTTTGTTAAAGCATAATCATTATATTGTAGGAATAGCTACAAATATGAATATTTTACGAACAAGAATTGAAAAAAGAACTGAACATATTTTTGACAGCAATATTGAAGGAGAAGCTAGTATGTTGGGCAAAAAATATGGCTGGAATTCTGAAGCTATGACAGGAAACATTTATCCGTTGATAAAAAGACATCTTGAAGAAGACACCTCGATTGAAGAAATCAAAGATAAGTTTTGTATTTTGGACTACCGGCTTGCTAAACGTCAGATGACTTGGTTTAGGCGAAACCCTGATATTATGTGGTCTAATTTTGCTGATGCAAATGAGTATATAAACTCTCTATTCGCTCGTGAATAACTTCTATGCTACACTGAGTACAGAAAAGTTATTCGGGTAGAGACATGATTGACGCACTATTTGGATCAAAGACACGTATTAAGTTATTGCACCTATTCCTGAACAATCCAGGCAAGTCGTTTTATGTACGCGAAATTACTCGTTTGATTGACGAGCAGATCAACTCAGTTCGTCGCGAACTTGCCAACATGATGAAGGTCGGTATTATCAAAAGTGATACAGCTGACAATAAGCTGTATTATGAAGTTGATCAACGGTATGAACACTACGTTCCATTACGTGCAATATTTGGTGATGATCAAGAAGCGACCGAAGCAGTAAGTGAACCCAAGCAGTCTACACTTGATTGGCAAACGAAGCTGGATGAAATTGGCGGTGTCCGTCTTGCTATTATGGCGGGTGTTTTTGTTCCTGGCAGTGCCAGTAAACTTGATTTACTACTTGTGGGTAATCTTGCCTCGGCCAAAGTGAAAGCCTTTATTAAGACACTTGAGAAAAAAGAAGGTAGGGAGCTCAACTATAGTGTTGTTAGTTACGATGAGTTCTATTACAGATTATCTATTCGTGATAAATTTATTACAGAGCTTACAAGCAACAAGCACGTTATATTGCGTGATACTGAGCAAATTCTAGAGAAGCAGAAATAGGAGAGATATGTTCGAGATTGAATACAAGGGTGCAGGCACGGTTGTTATTGCCACTAAAAAATCTAAATTAATCACCGATCCAAAATTATCGTTGGTTGGATTAAAAGATATTGAGCCCAAGGCTATGATTGAGTTAGCAACTGAGGAGCGATTTGTTGTTGATTCAGGCGACGCCAGTCTTATAATTGAAGGCCCTGGCGAATACGAAGTAAGCGATTTCTCTATTAAAGGAATTGCAGTACAACGTCATGTTGATAGTGAGAGCCAAAAA
The DNA here is from genome assembly GCA_023257815.1 of Candidatus Saccharimonadia bacterium. GTDB lineage: Bacteria > Patescibacteriota > Saccharimonadia > Saccharimonadales > Saccharimonadaceae > UBA1020. The sequence continues at coordinate 14,715 of JALRBJ010000010.1, forward strand.
GCTACGGTATACAGAATTGAAGTTGCTGATGTGCGCATTGCTTTAATTGCTAATGTTGATCCTAAGCTGACTGATGATCAGCTAGAGTCAATTGGTGTCATAGATCTGATCATCATCCCCGTTGGTGGTAGCGGTTACACGCTAGACGCTACTGCAGCAGCACAGCTGGTACGAAAGATAGATGCTAAAACAGTTATTCCGATTCACTATAGTGACAGTGCGTTGAAATACGAAGTGCCGCAAGATGGGTTTGAGGTATTTCAGAACGAATTAGGTGCTGTAGTTGAAGAAGTTGATAAGCTCAAGGTAAAGACTCCTAGCTCGTTGCCACAAGTACTTACCGTTTACAAGCTCGCACGCAATTAAATAGTTTGTAGTTCTTGAAATAAAATAACTCTGCTCATATGAGCAGAGTTATTTTATTGAGAAGTGATAAGCTTATTTTGCTTGGCTTACAACTGGCTGCAATAGACCCTTCTTCTTGAGAGTGCGGATTGCATGTGTTGAAAGTGTCATAGTAACCTTTTGGCCATCCACTACAAAAGTTTTCTTCTGCAAGTTTGGCTTAAAGACGCGCTTAGTGCGACGCAAAGAGAAGCTCACATTGTGGCCAAATTGTTTACCTTTACCGGTAAGTTCACAGCGTGCTGCCATTTCTTTACTCCTTAAAGTTATTTTACAAACTCGTACAATTTTACCTAAAAACTTACTTCAGGTCAAGGGGTAGCTTAAGGTATAATGATAAGTGATGCAAATTGATGTACTCTACATTCTTATTGTTCTAACCGTTATCTTTTTCTCAATGACACTTCATGAGGTAATGCACGGTTTTGCCGCATATTGGCTTGGCGATGATACGGCTGCAAAAGAGGGTAGACTAACCTTTAATCCCATTAAGCATATCGATCCATTTTTAACTATTGCCCTACCGCTGATCTTGGCGGTTATCGGTGCACCTATCTTTGGTGGTGCAAAACCAGTACCTTTTAACCCTTTCAAGCTAAGATATGATGATTGGGGTGCGGCACTTGTGGCCTTTGCTGGTCCGCTGACTAATTTTGTGATTGCTTTTATTTTGTTTGCAAGTTTTGCTTTGTCCAAAGTTGAAACTAGTACTTTTGCTGGTCAATTCTTAATCGTTGGTGTGTATGTCAATCTTGGTTTTTTCGTTTTTAATATGATTCCTGTCCCCCCATTGGATGGTTCTCGTGTGCTGTATGCTCTGGCGCCTGAGTTTGTGCGGCGTGGTATGGAAGCGATTGAACGGTTTGGTCTTATATTTATCTTTGCCCTGGTTATGATTGCGAGTCCGTTGATAGGCATAATTATAAGTGCTGGTACTGGTGCTATAGTGCGATGGTTTGGTCTATTGTTTGGCATAACTGTTGCGTAAATAATGCTTGAGCCTGCAGACTAGGCGGGTGTATACTAAGAATAGTCCCCATTGGTATCAGCCAGAGGACGTGGCGTAAATGATTTCCTAACGTCATTTGATAGGAAGGCCAACATTCTGCGTGACTGAGGTCGTGCTATGAGGCGTTCCACCTTGCATTTACGCGGGGATATATCAAGCGCCACGTCCTCTGGATAGCATCAGTGGGGAATTTTATTGGTTTGTTTTCGGGATGTGGCGCAGCTGGTAGCGCGCACGGCTGGGGGCCGTGAGGTCGCAAGTTCAAGTCTTGTCATCCCGACCAAGCATTACGGTATAATCATAAGTAATGAAGCAACTCATATCGGTTCGGGCTATAATTCGGAATGATTCTAAGACCTTGCTGTTTCGCAGAGCGAACGGCAGGCAATCGATAGTTGGTAAATATGAACTTCCTGGGGGCAAGCTTGATTATGGTGAGCAACCAGAAGATGCACTCGGGCGCTACCTGAAGGATGATGCAGGTCTGACTATACAATTTGCTCAGCTTTATGATGTGCTAACCTATGTTGATCACGACGATCGAGATATTCAGTATACGTTTATTTTATATCTGGTCAGCTTGAGCAATGTCGGTAACAAGGTATCATTGAATCAGAATTATGATCACTACATATGGAAAAGGCTTGGTGATGTACACCAGGATGAACTGACGGAATCTGCCAAGTTATTGCTTGGAATCTCACAACAGGATGTAACAACCACCAAAAAAGACGTACCGATTGATAATCCGGTGGTGCAGGGCATAGGTATTAATGACGCCGCACATCTAATTCTTTATTCTGATGGTGGCTCTAGGGGTAATCCTGGTCCAAGTGCGAGCGGATTTGTAGTCATGAGTCAGAATCAAGATGTTCTTCACCAGGGAGGTATGTATCTCGGCATTACGACCAATAATCAGGCTGAATATCATGGAGTAAGGCTAGGGCTAGAGAAAGCTCTTGAGATGGGTGCTAGAACTGTTGACTTTAGAATAGATAGTTTGCTTGTGGTAAATCAGCTCAACGGTATCTATAAGATCAAAAATCGTGAATTATGGCCGATTAATGAGCGTATTCAGGAACTTGCAACTAAATTTGATAAAGTGACTTTCAGCCATGTGCGCCGTGAGTTTAACCAATTGGCCGACGGTATGGTGAATAAGATACTTAACGCTCATGAAGCTGAGAATCACTAGATATTACTCACACTAAAGCTCTGTTTATTGGATCAATTTGTTGTTTCAAAATGGTTGTGAGCGTTTATCTCCCGTAGATCTGTAATGGTATAATGACTATTGGCAGCTCGGCAGATGGTCGCTGACACCTATGGTGTGAGAGGAAAGTCCGGGCAGCGTAGGACAGGGCGGTCGCTAACGGCGACCGGGCGAGAGCCTAGGGAAAGTGCCACAGAAACGAAACTACCTCTCATGAGGAAAAGGTGAAACGAGTGACCCGAAAGGGTTGGGAGTTCTAGCGTAGCGTTTAACGCAAGCGTTAACTCTCAAGGTAAGAGCTCACAGCGACGTACGGCGACGTACGGAGAAGGTAAACCCCGCCTGCTGCAAGGAGAGTCACACAAAAGAATGGTCCGTTCGTGATTCGCTAACCGCTTGATGTGTCCGGTAACGGGCGTACTAGATAGATGGCCATCCACGACAGAACCCGGCTTATCGCTGGGCTGCTACTTAAAAACCTCCGCTATCAGCAGAGGTTTTTAAGTAAATGAGTAATAACTAATTTATTTAGTACTTGCAACAACAGCAGCAAATGCTTTAGGCTCTTTTACGGCCAAGTCAGCTAACACCTTGCGATCAAGCTCGACATTAGCCTTTTTTAGACCATTAATTAGTTGACCATATGTTGTGCCGTTTTCGCGGGCAGCAGCATTAATACGAGTAATCCATAGACTGCGTAGGTCACGCTTTTTGTTGCGTCGGTCTCGATATGCATACTGTAGAGCACGGATCACGCCTTGCTTTGCAAGACGGAAACTACGGGTACGATTATGCTGCATACCTTTCGCAGCTTTTAGAATTTTCTTGTGCTTTGCGCGTGCTGGGACGCCTCGTTTAACTCGCATCTATTTAAACTCCTAGTGATCGCTTAACATTTTTTGCCATTTTTCCAACTACAGTACCTGTGGTGTTGATGGCTCGTTTGCGGCTCTTTGATTTTTTGGCCAAAAGGTGGCCACCCGAAGCACGCAGACGGGTAATTTTACCGCTAGCGGTTAATTTAACTCGCTTGGCGGTGCCTTTATGGGTCTTGAGTTTTGGCACGTTATTTACTCCTTACTGTGATGCTCAGATTGCGACCTGCCATCATTGGTTGTTGCTCCACGACTGCGTCGTCCTCGAGCATGGCGATAATTTTATCAATCATGACGTAGCCAAGTTCTTTGTGAGCCATCTCGCGGCCACGATAGAAAATTTGAATACGTACTTTATGACCTTCAGCTAGAAATGCACGTATTTTACGCAATTTAATCTCTAGATCACCAGAGCCGATTTTAAGCCCGAATCGCATTTGTTTCAACTCAAGTTGCTTACTTTTGGCGCGATTTTTTTGTTGCTCCTTCATCTTTTGATATTGGAACTTACCCCAATCGATGATTTTTGCAACAGGCGGGTCGGCGTTAGGGGAGATTTCAACCAGGTCAACGCCTGCTTCTTCTGCACGTTTTAGGGCTTCGTTTCGGGGGAGGACTCCGAGTTGTTCCCCACTTGACCCGATAACGCGTAACTCTGCTGCGCGAATTGCTTCGTTGATCCGAATTTGTTGACTGGCTATGTTAGTGATCTCCCTTTGGTTGGTCGCTTTTTTCTTGAGCGCTTAACTCGCTGTCAATCATATCATATGCTGTCTTGCATTTCAAGAGGTGGGTGGGTGATTTTAGGCTGCATTAAATCGATACTGTAAAGCCTCGGCGGCATGATGATTTTTGATCTCAACACTTCCTTCAATATCTGCGATTGTTCGTGCGACTTTCACTACCTTGAAATAACTGCGTGCTGATAGTCCAAGCTGTTCACTTGCTTTAGCCAGCAGTTCTTGGGCAGGTTCACTTAGGACAAGCTTCTTGGCGATATCCTTCGAGACAGCAGCACTATTATAAATGTTGACTTGTTTACTACTGCTGTATCTGTCAAATTGTATTTCAAGAGCTTTTTGAATTCTTCTTTTTGCGTCTAAATGTTGTGATTTATCACTGACCTTATGATTTGTGAGTGCATTATTATCGATTCGACCTACCTGAATTACCAGATCAATACGATCCATAAGCGGACCGCTAAGGCGCTGTTGGTACTTAAGAGTTTGAGTTGATGTGCATGTACACTCTCGCTTATCGTCACCGTAGTATCCGCAAGGACAGGGGTTCATCGTTGCAACAAGCATAAAATTTGCAGGATATGTGGCGTGACCATTCGCTCGAGAAATAGATATCTGTCGGTCTTCGAGTGGTTGGCGAAGTGATTCAAGGGTTGCTCGCGGATACTCTGGTATCTCGTCTAAAAAGAGCACTCCATGATGAGCAAGGCTAATATCTCCAGGTTTTGGAGGATTTCCGCCTCCAATCAGCGATATTCGACTAGATGTATGATGCGGAGCACGGAAAGGTCTATGAGTAAGTGCGGTCTGAATTGAATCACCACTAAGACTATGAATCTTTGTGACGGCAATTCGTTCTTGGGGTGTAAGGGCGGGTAGGAGATTCGGAAGAACACGAGCAAGCATAGTTTTCCCAGCACCTGGAGATCCACTAAGTAGAATGTTGTGATGGCCAGCCGCTGCGATGACCAGGGCTCGCTTGGCTTGTTCTTGGCCAAGAACATCATCAAGGAACGGCTCGCCGTGTTCAGTGGTCTGCTCGTCGTAGTTTGGAGTGGCTTGATGGGGTTGGATGACAACCTCCTGTTTGAGGTGAAGGAATAACTCCTTGAGGCTACTAATAGGGATGAGTGTTACGCCATCAACCAGTTCCGCTTGTGTAGCATTCTGACTAGGTAGATAGAGCGTCGTGTGTCCGCTGCGACGTGCTGTTTCTGCAATTGAAATGATGCCTCTAATGGGACGTAAGCGTCCATCAAGGCCAAGTTCACCGGCAAACAGAGCGTTTTTTACCTCAAATTGCTGAATCTGCCCACTTGATACAAGGATAGCTACTGCTATAGCCAGGTCATAGTGGCTTCCATCTTTTGGCAATTCTGCCGGAGCTAAATTAATAACAAATTTTTTGGCAGGGAAGTCTAAGTGAGAATTAGCTATGGCACTGCGTACACGCTCCTTGGCTTCGTCAATGGCCTTTGAACCCATGCCAACAATCTGCAAGGCTGGCAAGCCAGCCTTCATGTCACATTCTACTTCAACCAGTTGTCCGTCATACCCAATTGGTGCTGCTGTTAGTGTGTTTGCTACTTTCCCCACGTTGCTCATTATGCTTACGGTAGCACACTTGTCTACCCCTGTAAATAATGCTATAATTCTAAGCCTGATGGGGCTGATATAGCTTTCGACAGATGGAATTTAACAGACTACTTTGCAAGTCGACCACAGACGTAACTGTATTTTAATTGCAACATTTGTTAGCAAAGTACGTGCTTCTGTAGTATCTCTGGCTTCAGCCTTGGTGCCTCAGACACGTGCGACAGCTCTAGCTTAATAACCTAGAGCCATGCCCTCACCGACGCCCTCTAGGTGGTTTGGGTGTGTTATATAAGATGGCTAGGTAATACATGGCATTACAGCATGTACTATCGAATTCTTTCTGTGTTTCGCATCGTTATTATCTTTGTTTTGTTCTTAGATGACGTTGCGGCTAAATTTTCGAGCGAAACTAAACTTGTAGACGAGTAGTAGGTTACCATTTGGACGCGGGTGCAATACCCGCCAGCTCCACCAACAAAAGTTCCCGATGTTAATGTGCATCGGGTATTTTTGTCGGTAAAATTAGGCGATATAAAAACGACCGCCTGCGAGGAACGGTCGTTTTTTGTGGAGTTTTTGTTCGGATGTTTGTTTTTGTTCGTTTTGGCTTCTGTACACTTTTTTTGCTCAGAAGCTACCCCTATAATAAGACGTGAAAATGCTTGTGTCAATAACTTTTTTAAAGATTTTTCAGGGTAATTTTGACGGCATTTTTTGAACACTATATATAGCGTGCCAATTTACTGCTATACGCTCCATGGCTCGTTGGCTTATAATTTTGGGTATGGCGAGTGGAAATATATTCGAGAGTCGTTTAGGTAGTGGTGTTGATGTTGAAGGACTCATTTCTCGTATTTCCGTATTTTATAAATTAGGTTCTGTTCATAGCTTTAGGGCGATTGAGATTGGTTTCGAGGATTTTAACGTGATTCTTGAAACGGGAACTGGTAAGTGGTTTGTAAAAATCTTTAGCATTGAACGTTCCGCTGCTGATGTGCGGCGCTACGTTAACATTGTAGAGAAAGTGATAGAGGGTGGGGTGTCACATCCTCGCTTGAGAGGCAACCCACTTCTGTTTCACAGTCAGGACTATAATCTCTATGCTGTTTGTATGGATTACGTTGAAGGGAATTCGTTCTATAAGAGGTCGGGACCCAGCGCTTTTGAGCTGGATAAAATCATGGAGCAAGCTGTTTTGTTGCACGCAATAGACTATAAACCAGCTTACATCTTTGACTCTTGGGCTGTTCCGAATATTGATTTGCTCTATGGTAAGGTTGATTCAGTCCAGTTGGGGGTTTTAAAGCCGCTTATTCATAAAATTATTAGCGATTACCATCAAATTGATATTGAGCGGCTTTCAACTTGTTTTGTTCATGGCGATATTATCAAATCAAACGTCATTATGTCCGCCGGAGTGCCCTACATTGTAGATTTTTCTTGTGCGAACACATATCCTAAAATACAAGAACTTGCCGTCATTGCTGCAAACTTGTTGGCGAAGACCAAACACGAAACATTTAATGAGCGGGTTAATTACGTGATTAAGTCGTATATAAAAGCTGGCGGGATATTGTCTACATATGAGAAGAAGTCAACTTTACCATATGCAAAAGCTGCCGTAGCTATGGAGCTGCTTGGATCTATCTATGATGAGGGTGGAGCTGAAGACGAAACGTTGTATTGGCGTAACTTGGCAGAAGATTCGTTATTAATAATTAAATAATTACAACAGTATTTTTAATTTTTTAACAGATGATTAGATTGAATCGTTGTGCTAAATACATGTAAAAATCTATACAGATATATTGACTGATGATAATTCTTATGCTAAGTTAAGACTAAGCTTTTACAAAAACAAAAAAGCCAAAATAACATCACCTTAACAATCTAAACTTTGACACAAGTCGTGAACTCCATACGGCTTATCCGTTGTAACTTGAACGGACAGTCGATAGCGCCACTAGGGCGAATTTGATAAAGCATATTGAGCTACTCTGTAGCTCACGTACCTTTTACTTTAATCGATTTCGTCATCTTTTTGTGACGTTATCGATACTCCGGATACTTTGGTATCTTGTTGAGTAAATCAAGATTGATAAGTACCTATGCGCTGAGTTAATCCCTGCTACTTTAAGGGTCCAAACCGGTAGTTGCGATAACACTCAGCGTGTATGTGGAACATCTATCAAACGGATGCTCTAGCTTTTGCTGGAGCGGTCAGTTGCCTCGAGCGATTGGCTGTCTATGACACACGCGCTTACTATTTACTTTTTAGAGCGGACTGTGATTTGTCTAGACATATGGCCTTTCGCTCAGGCTCTCTTGAATTTAGACATGGTATAGTCTAGATATGTTAGGAAAAATCATTGTAGTTAGCACAATTGCGGCAAGTATCTTGTTACTGCTGGTGTTACAGATAACAAATCCATCTACGGCCGGCCCTTTGGGGCTTTTGGCCGTCTTTTTTTTGCTTTATATTGTGATACTTGGATGCATGACTGAAGTTCTACTACTAGGGTCTTATCTTTTGAGTGTGGTTGGCCGTCGTTTGATGACCAAGCGTCCTCCTAAGAGACTTAGTCTAGCCAAATCATATTATTTTTCAACTGTTCTTTCGTTAGGTCCTATTATTGCTTTAGCGATGCAATCAATCGGGTCGTTACATCTATACGAGCTGGCTTTGATTACTATTTTTCTTGTGATTGGAATCCTGTACGTCGCTAAGCGATCTTCACACTAATTTACTAAGCTCCTTATGCTATACTTACAGGTATGGAACCAAAGTTCTCTTCACCAGAAATGAACGCGTCTCTCCCAACGCAGTCGCCAGAATCACTTCCGAATGTACCACGACCAGAGACTAAGCCTGAGCTTCCTACGTTTTCACCAGAGATTGCTCAAGAAAATCCTGAGCGTATGGGAGAACTTTCTACGCAGGCTCAGGCCGGGGTGGCTTCTCAAATAATACCTGTGACATTACCTACACCTGTGCAGGCTCAGTCAAATGATGACAGTGTAGTAGCTGATGATCTTCCTGCGGTCGCTGCCGACGAGGATTTAATAGAAAAAGAATGGGTGGATAAAGCAAAGCAAATTATCAACCAAACACGTGATGATCCTGCTCGGCGTGAGAAAGAAGTAAGTCGCTTACAAGCAGACTACTTGAAGAAAAGATACGGTAAGCAACTTGGCGCATCGCCAGAATAAAACAGCAAAGTAGGGAGCTTAAGAGGTGTTAGGGGCATTTATCGGCATTTTTGCAGTAGCATCCTTGGTCATGGTGGCTAGTTTTATTGTGTTTTTGCAGTATCGAAAGACACTTAGAGAAGCTAAAAACTATGAGCGCGGCTTAAAGATGGTTCCAATGATAATCCATCTTCCACCTTCGAGTGAAGATCTTCAGACTAGTGGACGTGACGAAAGAGACGTCACTGAGGAGGTGCTAAGCCAGGCTCAAGTTATGTATAACATTATTGCTTCTACAGCCGTAAAAGGCTTCAAGAGTAAAGTGTATGGTCAGCGTCATTTATCGTTTGAAGTTGTTGCACGTGAAGGGCTTGTGCATTATTACACGGTGGTACCTGTGGTGCTAATAGATGTCATTCGTCAAGCCGTGGCTGCTGCATACCCATCTGCGAGGCTTGAAGAAGTAGAAGAGCATGCGATTTTTAGTGAGGTTGGTAAGATGAGCGGTACGATTGGGGGAGAATTTACCTTAAAGAAGGACTATATTTACCCGATTTCAACCTTTCAGGAGTCAAAACGCGACGCAAGCCGTGCTTTGTTGAACGCTTTAAGTGCTGCTGGTCGAGAAGATGGTATCGGAGTGCAGATTTTAATTCGTCCAGCTGCTGATGGCTGGGCTAAGAAGTCTGTATCAGAAGCAGATTCGATCACAAAGCATAAGAGCAAGAAGTCAGGTGTGGCTGGTCTTGGTTCAGGCAGGGATTTAATGGGTGCATTATGGAAACCACCTGAAAGTGGCGAAGACAAAGAAAAACCAGAAGACAAACAGCTAAGCAGTCTTGAGCGTGCGAAAGTTGAAGCAATCGAGGAAAAAACTCGCTATCCAGGCTACGAAACACTAATTCGTGTTGTTGTAAGTTCAAACACGGCAACACGCTCGCAGGCATTACTGCAGAATGTAGTGTCTGCCTTTGCATTGTTTGACTCTACAAGCTATAACGGATTCAAGTTTACTGTGACTCGAAACATCGAGGAGCTTGTAACTGCCTATATCTTCAGATTTTTCCCACAGGGTGTTAACAATAATATTTTAAATACCGTTGAGCTTTCAACAATATTCCATCTTCCTGATCAGAAGACGATTCCAACAAGTCAGGTGCAGCGTCAAATGAGCAAGCAAGTTGATGGTCCGACGCAAGTTATGGACGAAGGCTTTCTACTAGGCTATAACGAATTTAGGGGCATGAAGAAACCAATTCGTCTAAGTACTAATGATCGTCGTCGTCATACTTACATCATTGGACAAACAGGTACAGGTAAGTCAGTTCTTTTAGAAAACCTAGCGTTCCAAGACATGATGGACGGCAAAGGTTTTGCTTTTGTTGATCCACACGGTGACTCAGTTGAGGCACTTCTAAGCAAGGTGCCCAAAGAGCGTGTTGAAGATGTAATCTATTTTAATCCAAGCGATATGGCCAATCCAATTGGCCTTAATATGTTTGAGTTCGATCATGAAGATCAAAAAGACTTTCTGGTACAGGAATCGATCAACATGCTTTATGGATTGTATGACCCTGGACATACGGGTATTGTTGGCCCTCGGCTTGAGCACATTTTCCGTAACTCGGCTCTTCTACTGATGTCAGATCCAGCAGGTGGTACGTTTATAGATATCCCTAAGTTACTGATAGACCAAGATTATATGAAAAGTAAGCTTAAGTACGTAAAAGATCAAACAGTCCTTGATTTTTGGACAAAAGAATTTCCAGCGTCTCAGCGATCTAATGAAGCTGGTGAGGTGATTAGCTGGGTTGTTAGTAAATTTGGCCCGTTCATTAGTAATGATGCCATGCGCAATATAATTGGTCAGACTAAATCTGGCTTTAATTTGCGGGACATTATGGATAACAAAAAGATTCTTCTTGTTAATTTGTCAAAGGGTAGAATGGGTGAGCTTAACTCCAAACTCCTTGGTATTATCTTTGTTATGAAGTTCCAGGCAGCTGCTATGGGTCGGGCAAATGTCCTCGAAACAGAGCGTGTAGATTTTAGTCTATATGTTGATGAGTTTCAAAATTTTGCCACAGAAAGCTTTGAATCAATTTTATCTGAAGCTAGAAAATACAGGTTGAATCTTATACTTGGTAATCAGTTTATGACTCAGTTGACGGACAAAATTCGCGAAGCGATTATTGGGAACGTTGGTACTGTAATTTCGGGCCGTATTGGCATAACCGATGCTGAAGTTCTTGTAAAGAAGTTCACCCCTGTATTTGACACCGAAGATTTAACCAAACTACCAAATCATGAATCTATTACTAGCGTAATGATTAACAATGTTCCATCGGCGCCATTTAGTATGTCTTGGATCCCGCCTATGGGCGAGACTAATGCCCAATTGAATGATGCGTTAAAACGATTATCCGCAGCTAAATACGGTAGACCCCGTGCGATAGTTGAAAAAGAGATATTCGACCGTTTGGGCGCTGCTGAGGCAGCCAAAAAACAAAGACTTGAGGATATGCGTAAAATGCAGACCAAGTCATCATTGGGGACACCTGGTGCCGCCTCTCCGGCATCAACAAAGCCAGCAGGGGCTTCATCTTTTTTGGACGAATGGCTTGCTAAGAGACAACAGCTAGCAACAAAACCTACACCTGCGGCAACTTCTTCTACCAGCTCGGAAAATTCAGATCCTCAAGGCTCAGCAGCTGGGAATGCAGCTAGTACGCCAATTCGACCACAACCTACCACTAAACCGGCATCTCAATCTGAGCCTAGTATCACTAAATCTACAGGCTCTGAAAAGAAGCAAGAAGTAGCTAATCAGCAGGCTCAGCAGCCGTTAGCATCTGGCGATACAGACAAGCTTCACTTAAGAGGTGACGATCATAATGCTGATAGCGAAGTTGCCATCAAGCTACGCTAGGGAGGCCTTTAAATCATTGTTCTTGCTAGTAAACGGATACTACTGATAAAGGGGGTTAAGCTTTTTTGCCAGTAATCATTATACGTAGATAATCGATTAGTAGACCAACTATCCAACCGATAGCAAAAGCTGCAATGGTTTCAAACCCTGAAAGGGGGTAGCCATAATATTTAGCTACAAGATATATGACGAGTGTGAAAACAAATGCTGATAGTGAGCCTGCTAGAATTGCGTTAGGCCGAGCAACGGTTGACCCGACCACCTCCGATGTTTTCTCAACGGTTTTATTATGTATAACTTTCGAGAACGTGCGTGATGGAACCGACATATGTGACTGAGTGTCTTTCATTGTGGCTTTGAAGTTAGCTTTTTGACGTGCCCGTCGCTGTGCAGGAGTATCACGTCGTTTTTCAACTGGTGCAGCTTCTTTCTCAATCTTTTTCTTTTCGACTTCTGCAGCCTTTTCAGCTTCTTCCTTTAACTGCTCGACATCACCATCGGATGCACGTTCACGCTCTATAGCACGTTCACGCTCTTGCTTAATGCGCTCACTATGTGTTTCATCGGGCGCTTCATGATCTTGTTCGCCATATTCCGGAGTGTTGTTTAGTTTTTCTACCATACCCACCTATTACCTTAACTATATCTATATTGTACCAGTATTAAGATTTCGTCGAATAAGACGCACTTCTTTGCCAAGCTGTCGCGATCTAGCGTAGAAGTAAACGACTACAGCAAGTAGCAGGGAGGCGAACATCATATTTTCGGTAGGGCCTGTTTTAGGCAGTTCACCTACTACTTGTTCAACAACTACTTTTTCAGGAGGACATTCCACACCTACGTTAATTGAATTTCCAAAAGTATTGACCATCTTACAGTCGTAGCTGTCCTCGTCGCTTTTGCCGGTGTTGGTTGCCGGTATTGAGCTAAATAATTGCACTGCAATCGTTCGAGACTGTTTTTTACCAGGTTCAAGGTTAACTGATGGCCAGGTGAGTGTCTTAGTTTGATTATCATACTGTCCGCCGCCTTGATCAATGAGCGTCGCGTATTCCAGTACATCTGTTAAGTTCTCGGTCATGACCACAGGCTTGCTTGCTAGGCCTTTGTTCTCGACTGTTAGGGTGTAGCTTATTTTGTCGCTAGCTTTAGCAATGACCGAAGAGGCGATCACATTTCCTTGCGTCATATTTATACCCGATTTAGTGCTTAGTATTTCAGCCGCACACTTTTCATCTTTGACCCAGATTGTTGGATTCCCTGGGCAGGGCTGACAGTCTGGACTGTTGACTGGTAGGCTTGGATTATATTGACAGACTTGAGGTTTAGTAATGGAGAAGGGCTTCACACAGGTGGTGGTATTTGTCTTTGGACCCAAACTGGTGGCCACTGTTAACGTAACAGTATAGTTACCAGGCTTATCAAGCGTAAAGCTTGGTGCAGTTACTGCTTGTGCAGAAGACACAACAGGAGGAAGTGTTTTGATGACTTTGCCGGTGCTATCTTTTACGGTAAAGGTGTAGCTTTTTATTGTTGCTCCGTTTTGTGCCGTGGCACTACCGCTAAGTGACACAATCGTACGGTTTTGTATGATTGGAACAACGTTCTTACATTCAGCAATGGGGCTTGCTGCAACTGTGAAGGATTCAACACAATTACTGTCACGTTCAACACCAGTTGATGCCTTAACTGCTAATCGCACCGTGTATTTACCAGGGGTTGCTTGGTTGTACTCAACTTGATCAAGAGTTGAACTGTTCTTGTGAGGAATCTCTGCTACTAATGTGTTGCTGGCGTTTCGCACGCGGTAAATATAACTATAAATCTGGGCTCCTTCTTGCTTGGAGGCTTTACCAGTGAATATAAAGCGTGTTGAGCTCATAGGAACGGGGGCAACGTTAAGATTGACGCAGTCTGCCTCTGGCACCGGTGGTGTCTTAGTGATTAAGTTGCCACAGTCCATCTTGATGGCAAACCAACCAAAGGCCGCTGAATGGCCTACTAGAACATCGTAAGGAGGATCGTTAGCTGTTAGAGACAGGGGACGATAGTAGAAGGTGACATTACCAGCACCATTATTAAATGTATAGCTTCTCTGACCTTGAGCAGCGCTATAAAGGCTAGTGCGTGACCAGTTATATTTTCCTGGTACTTCACCCGCTGTGATTGTCTGTCTTGTCATGCCGTCTACCTCTTGGCTCGTGATGCCCAGACTTGTAAACAGCCCTTTGATTCTATTCGTATTATTATTGTAATGATTAATGAAGTCTTGCTTACTTGATACACCCCCTGAGATGAAATCGGCTGGACTAGCGGCATTAGCTGCTTCTGGGGGACTAAACACTGCAAGGGACTGCACTACTAGGGCTAATGCAGTAAAAATTAGACCAATGCGGCGAGTTGATTCCTCTTTACGTAAGCGCTTGGCATAAAACCCTAGTTGACCCACAAGGGCAGGGCTTAGATTTAGATTAGAAACGATACGACGAAACATACGATTGCTAACTTTTAATTTTTGTTTTATTTAGGTAAAAGTTGGATCCTTTGCAGCTAGATTAGCATAAACATTGTGTTCAATGCAAGCATTTTCTTTACGTAGTTTTGAGGGGTTGAGTGAACACACATAGTTCGATATAATAGCCATAGTGTAAATAGGCTTACTGCAGATATAAAGCCGGATAGCAATGAGGGGAAACAGTAGTGGCTAAACAAACAGGCGACTCATATGATGGGTCACAGATTCAAGTACTGGAGGGTCTTGAGCCAGTTCGCAAGCGCCCAGGGATGTACATCGGTAGTACCGGGTATGATGGCGTTCATCATTTAATTAAAGAAATTGCTGATAACTCTATCGATGAGGCAATTGCTGGTCATGCCACGCGAGTTGATGTTCGAATCTTGGATGATGGTGGAATTACGATTTCTGATGATGGTCGTGGTATTCCAGTTGACAAGCATCCTAAGACTGGCTTATCAACACTTGAAACTGTATTAACGGTTCTTCATGCTGGTGGTAAGTTCGGCGGCGGCGGTTACAAGGTCTCAAGTGGTCTGCATGGCGTAGGCTCAAGCGTTGTTAATGCCTTATCAACCAAGCTAATTGCAGAAGTTGTTAATAAGGGTGAATTATATCGTATCGAATTTGAACGTGGAGCTTCTACCGCGCCGCTCAAGAAGATAGGCAAGACTGATCGCCCAACTGGTACCGTAATTACATTCTATCCAGATCCAACTATCTTCAAGGAAACAGTAGACTTTGATTATAAATGGGTAGTGAACTATCTTAGACACCAGGCATATCTGACCAAAGGTATCTACACAGGTGTTGTAGATGATCGCACCGGTGATCGTCAAGCCTTCTATTTTGAAGGTGGTATTCAGAGCTATGTGAAGCATCTTAATATTGGTAAGGATATTCTTAGTGATGCGCCTTTTTATGTTGAAAAGCAAGTTGATGATTCGATGGTTGAAATTGCTGTTCAATATAACGATAGCTTTATTGAAACAGTAAAACCGTTTGCTAACAACGTTCTAACACCTGATGGCGGCACCCACTTAGTAGGATTTCGTTCTGCATTAACGCGTGTTATCAATGACTATGCGCGTAAGAGCGGACTCTTAAAAGAAAAAGAAGAAAACCTGAGCGGTGACGATATTCGTGAAGGCTTAACGGCAATTATTCTGGTTAAACTGCCTGATCCTCAATTTGAAGGTCAAACAAAGAATAAATTAGGCAATCCAGAAGTCCGTCGTTACGTCGAACAGGTAATGAACGAATACTTTGCGTATTACTTGGACGAAAATCCAGATATAGCAAAGAAAGTTGTAAGTAAGGCGCTGCTCGCTGCCCGTGCTCGTAAAGCTGCCCGTGCTGCCCGTGATAATGTGCTCCGGAAAGGTGCACTTGATGGTATGGGGCTACCTGGAAAGCTTTGGGATTGTTCATCAAAGAGTCCAGACAATAGTGAAATTTACATCGTTGAGGGTAACTCGGCTGCCGGCTCTGCCAAAGAGGGGCGTGATAATAAAACGCAAGCAATTCTGCCACTTCGTGGTAAAGTTCTCAACACTGAGCGTGCTCGCTTAGACAAGATGTTCGCTAATAAAGAGATCGTTGCTATGATTCAGGCTTTTGGCGTTGGAATCGGCGATACATTCGATGTCAGCGGACTCCGTTATCACAAGATTATTATTATGACCGATGCCGATGTTGACGGAAGTCACATTGCAACACTGCTGCTGACCTTCTTTTTCCGCTACATGAAGGAAGTAGTCGAGGGCGGTTATGTCTATCTGGCTAAACCGCCGCTCTTTAGTATTAACAAGGGTCAGAAGAAGCAATATGTTTACGATGAGCCAGCGCTTGATGAGGCGCTTAACGCAATCATTACTGATAGAAAGACTCGCGGTGTTGCTATTGACGAAAACGAAGATCGTACCAAGCAGGCCGGTGTTACGGTGTCACGATTCAAGGGTCTTGGTGAGATGGATGCCGAGCAACTTTGGGAGACAACTATGAATCCTGAAAATCGTGTACTCATTAAGGTAGGGGTTGAGGATGCTGAGCAGGCTGATGCTATCTTTACGAAGCTAATGGGTGATGACGTAAGTTTACGCAAAAGCTTTATTCAGGCGGAGGCAAAGAATGCCAAGCTTGAGGAACTGGATATTTAGGGGTTGATGATGAACGAAGATGAGATTGTAGATACACCGATGAACGACAAGTTGCCAGAAGAGATTGTTATCGATATGCCGGGTGTCGAGCACCGTACACTTGAGAAGGTGATGGAAGATAGCTTCTTCCGTTATTCAATGAGCGTTATTATTGATCGTGCACTCCCAGATGTGCGTGATGGCTTAAAGCCAGTACACCGACGTATTTTGTATTCAATGAACCAAAACGGTAACCGTTCCACGGCGAAGTTTGTAAAAAGCGCGCGTATCATCGGTGACGTAATGGGTAAATATCACCCGCACGGTGACTCAGCAATCTATAATTCGATGGTTCGATTGGCACAACCGTGGGCCTTGCGGTATCCGCTTGTTCAGGGGCAGGGAAACTTTGGCTCCATGGACGGTGATGAGCCAGCGGCGCACCGTTACACCGAGGCCCGTATGGCAAAACCAGCCGAGGAAATGTTGGCAGATATAGATAAAGAAACGATTGATTTAAAGCCGAATTTTGATGGTTCAGAACAAGAACCTATGGTGCTGCCTGCAAAACTACCAAACCTTCTTTTGAATGGTCAGATTGGTATCGCTGTGGGTATGGCAACTAATATTCCACCCCACAACTTAGGCGAGTTAGTTGATGCGACGGTTGAGTTGATTGATAATCCAGCTGCTACGCTTGATGATCTTTTAGTGCACGTTAAGGGTCCGGACTTCCCGACAGGTGCGACTGTTTACGGTGGCACACCAATGAAGCAGGCCTACGCGACTGGTCGCGGTAGTGTTATGATGCGAGCTGTTGCAGATATTGAAGAGACCAAAAAAGGTCGACATCAGATTATTGTGACTGAGGTTCCATACGGCGTAAATAAGGCAACGTTGATTGAACGCATCGCAGAACTTGTCAAAGAGAAAAAATTGACCACTATTAGCGATATTCGTGATGAAACGGCTCGTGGTAAGGTACGCGTGGTTATTGAGCTAAAGAAGGATGCTTATCCAAAGAAAGTTCTAAACCAACTCTATAAACAAACGTCGCTTCAGACCAGCTTTAACTTCAACATGCTTTCGCTCGTTGATGGCATTCAGCCTCGTATTCTTGGCTTGCAAGAAATGTTGCAGGAGTTTATTAAGCATCGTCAAAACGTTGTTCGTAGGCGGACTGAATTTGAATTGCGCAAGGCGAAAGAGCGCGCTCACATTCTTGAGGGTTATAAGATTGCACTTGATCATATTGACGAAGTAATCAAGACTATTCGTGCCAGCAAAACACAGGAAGAGGCCGAAAAAGCATTAATTGCCAAATTTAAGCTGAGTGAGATTCAAGCCAAGGCAATTCTAGCGATGCAGTTACGTCGTCTGACGGGCTTAGAGCGCCAGGCTATTGAAAACGAACTTAACGAGCTTCTTAAACTCATTACTAAGCTTGAAGGTATCTTGGCTGACGAAAAGGAAATTCTTAAAATTATCAAAACCGAGCTACTCGAAATGAAAGAAAAATATGGTGATGAACGTCGTTCTAAGATGATAAATCACGAGCTTGGTAAGTTCAGCGATGAAGAGCTAATTCCAGAAGAAGACAGTGTTATTTTACTAACCACTGAAAACTACATCAAGCGAACCCTTGTAAGTGAATATCGCCGTCAGAATCGTGGCGGCAAGGGTAAGCGAGGTATGACAACCAAGGAAGAGGATGTAATTGATCAGCTTGTTCCTGCTAGCACTCACGACTACCTGCTGTTCTTCACAAATCGTGGTCGCGTATTCCGCTTGAAAGCGTATGAAGTTCCAGCGGCAAGCCTAGCTGCCAAAGGTGTTGCAGCAGTTAACTTGTTGCAGCTGCAGCCAGAAGAGAAGATCACGAGTATTATTCGTCACGAAAAAGATGCAAGTGACGAGGGCTTTTTGTTCATGAGCACCATTAAAGGGACAATTAAAAAAACACCCCTTAAGGATTACGCGAATATTCGAACCAATGGCTTGATTGCTATCAACCTTGACGAGGGCGATGAACTGCGCTGGATTCAGAAGACAAGCGGGTCGCATGATATCATCATCAGCACTAGCGCTGGGCAAGCAATTCGCTTTAATGAATCCGATGCTCGTCCGATGGGGCGTGCGGCTCGCGGTGTGCGTGGTGTTCGCTTGCGACCAAATGACTGGGTGGTTGGTATGGATGTCGTAACTGATGACCAACGTACACTACTCGTTATTAGCGAGAATGGTTATGGCAAAGCGACTAAAGTGGTTAACTTCACTGCTCATAAGCGTGGAGGTGTTGGTATAAAGGCTGCTGTTGTGACGGCAAAAACTGGTCCAATTATTGCTGTCAGAACACTACCCGAAGATGCGAGTGAAGTGCTTCTAATTAGTAGCAAGGGTCAGGCGATACGTATTGCTTTGAAGGATGTGCCAACTCTGGGGCGTACAACACAAGGTGTTCGTATTATGCGCATGAGTGAGGGTGATAAAGTGTCATCGCTTGGGTTGATGCCTGAGCAGGTTGCTGAAGTTGAGGGCGAGGGTGAGGACTAGACCATGGATGCGATCATTTCACCTTACCTGATCGCCATTGCACTTGGGTGGATTGTCGCACAGGGTTTGAAGTACGTTTTTGCAGTCGTACGCACCGGCAAAATCGGTAATCTTCGTCAGCTTTACTTATCAGGTAATATGCCAAGTGCTCATAGTGCAACCGTTGTAGCGTTAGCAACTACTATTGGTTTGTATGAAGGTCTTGATTCAGCACTCTTTGGTATTGCAGCTTTGTTTGCAGCGATCGTTATGTATGACGCCATAATGGTACGTCGATCCACTGGTGAACAGGGAGTTGCTATTCAGCAGCTGATCAAAACTACTCATTCTAAAATTACTTTACCAAGGGCAGCTAAGGGACATACCCCTGTAGAGGTGATTGTTGGTATGGTTCTAGGTGTCGTAATTGGAATAGTTGTATTCTTCGCTACAAAATAACAGAGGAAAACTATTGACCTATTAGTTTTAAAGGGGTATGATTGATATCAGTCTGTTTGCTAAAACCGTCTGGTTTAATAGCAAAACAACATGCGAGGTATACCGAGTACAACTATCTACCATGCGAGTTGATATAGTCAGACAATGTTCATTAACAGTTTAGTTGTGCAATATCATCGTCAGTTTATATATGTTTAAAAACTACCGGTAACGGAAGTTAGCAAACTTTTATGGAGAGTTTGATCCTGGCTCAGGATGAACGCTGGCGGCGTGCCTAATACATGCAAGTCGAGCGAGAAGGTGTAGCAATACACTTGTAAAGCGGCGAACGGGTGAGGAATACATGGGTAACCTACCCTCGAGTGGGGAATAACTAGCCGAAAGGTTAGCTAATACCGCATACGTTTCC
>JALRBJ010000011.1 GCA_023257815.1 Candidatus Saccharimonadia bacterium
ATCTTTATCATCCACAAAAATATCCTGAGCAGCTAATAGTTTGTCTGTTGAGTGTAATTCAAGCCCCGTCTCTTCCTTAACTTCGCGTTTAAGTGCAGCTAGTAGTGATTCGCTCGGCTCGATTCTACCGCCAGGTATATCCCACTTTTGAGGACCGCTTTTAAATGAAGGCTCACGCCTCAAAAAAAGATATTCTCCTGCGTTATTTTGAATAAGGACTTTTACGCCAACTTGTAGGATCATAAGAGCTCTATCAATTCCGTTTCGTTAATAACTTTTGTGCCGTAACTCTCGGCTTTTTTGAGCTTACTGGCTCCTACTCTGCCACCAGCAACTAAGTAATCCGTATCCTTAGCAACTGCTGTTTGAAACGTGCCGCCCAATGCACGAATTTTATCTGCAGCCATATCGCGACTCATACTCTCGAGCGAGCCAGTTATCACAAAGTTCTTCCCCACTAATTTCCCTGATTTCTTTGCGAAATAGGGCACAACACCAAGTTGCTCAAACTTACTAAGAAGCGAGTTATTGTCGTCATCTGCAAACCATGCGACAACGCTTTCGGCAACAACTTCACCAACACCTTCGACCTGCCGTAAATCATCAATCGTCGTATGCGAGAGCTTATCTAGACCTCCAAAATAGTTCACCAAATCTATAGCCGTTTGAGTTCCAACGTGACGGATACCAAGCCCATATACGAAGCGTTCAAGCGGAGGCTGCTTTTTTGCCGCGATCGCACCAATAAGTTTTGTGGCCGAAATATCGGCAAATCGCTCCAGTTGCAACAAATCACTCGTGGTCAGTTTATATATATCAGCCAAGTCATTCACCAGCCCTGAATCAACCAATGCAACGACGTTCTTTTCACCCAGTGTATCGATATCAAGCGCGCCCTTTGATGCAAAGTGCTGCAACGCTCTTTTAAGTAAAAGTGGCCCAGTGGCACCTTTTACACGGTATACTGCCTCGCCTTCTGGACGCACGAACTCTAGTTCCGGATATTGGCGCGTAAGCTCCTGGTTATAGTTAATCGCTTTGCTATCTTTCGGGCGTAATTCCGTAAGTACACGTTCAACCTGAGGAATAATATCGCCTGCCTTGAATATAATCACTGTGTCACCACGCCTAACATCAAGTCGTGCGATTTCGTCGGCGTTATGCAAACTTGCGTGCTGCACCGTAGTACCAGCTACTTCAACCGGATCAAACACAGCTACTGGCGTTGCCGCGCCGGTTCGTCCGATAGAAATAACGATGTCTTTTACAATCGTAGTAGCTTCTTCAGCGGCATATTTATAGGCAACTGCACCCCGTGGGCTTTTGCCAACTACACCAAGGTTGGTAAACTGGCTACGATCATTAACTTTTATTACCAAACCATCCGTGTTGAAGTTAAAGTTCTGGCGCTTACTGTCAAGCTCATCGACGTACTCCATAACATCATCGATCTTGGTCATTACGCGAGTCTGTCCACTCGTAGTAACTCCGAGTTCCTGTAGCATTTGATAGCCTACCGCATTTGATGGAACATCATCCGCATTGTCACGTAAAACATCATATCCTACAAAATGAAGCGGCCGTTCAGCCACTAAGCGTGGATCAAGTTGACGTATGGTACCGGCTGCCAAATTACGAGGATTCTTAAAGAGTGGCTGGCCGGACTTTTTACGCCTGGCATTAAGTGCTGCAAAATCATCCTTATACATCACTATTTCGCCACGTATTTCAGTACGGCCACGAAGCATGAAGCTATATTTTTGATTAGACCGAAGCGCAAGAGGAACATTTTCAATTGTGCGCACATTCATAGTTACATCTTCACCAACCCGACTATCACCCCGTGTTACAGCTTGAACCAAAATACCGTCCTGGTAAATGAGCGCACAGGCTAGCCCATCCATCTTTATATCGCAAATAAATTCGTGGATCGTACCCGGAAGTAGCTTATCCATGCGCTGCACCCAAGCTTCAACTTCATCGCGATTGAATACATCGTTCAAACTGATCATCGGAACTTGGTGTGTTATCTTTTGAAACTTATCGAGTGCCTGACCTGCCACACGTTGAGTTGGCGAATCAGGCGTGATGAGTTCGGGGTACTCAGATTCAAGCTTTGTGAGTTCATGCTTCAAGCTATCAGCGGCAGCCTCACTCATAGTTGATTCATTAAGGACATGGTAGTGATAACGATAATCGTTAATTAGTTGGCGCAGTTGATCAATACGTTCCTTAGGCGGGACTTGCGTCATCATCAACTACCTTTCTATAGAGTAGGTAAACATACGTTGCCGACCACACCACAACAAAAGCTGTTGCAAGCCCAATTACAATAGGCACAACTGGAATCTGTTCAATTACTGGTAGCGCATTTTTCAGCCATCTTTCGAGAACAATAATCGGCAGCACTATGACCACCCAAATTATAATGTTACATAGCATAAGCCACAGTATGCGCTTAAGAATACGCGCACGCCGACCAATAACAATATCGCCTGCCGCCTTAAGTGCTTGCCATGGATACATACCTGGCAGAGTTACAATGACCAAACCAATCACAGTACTTGTCATCCAATAGAGCGATAAAATAATTAATAGACCAACACCGACTGTAATAATCATTGCGAGCAAACCTGAGTTAAATAAACCTGAGCTAATTGCAGCATTAAACGCCACCATCCCGATACCAGCAGGTAGAAACTGTAGCATTAAAACAATAAGAAGTGCTGCCGTAGCAACAATTGGTGCGCCCGCCCTATATAAACCATCGCGCAGTCTGGGGTTTTTTCCAGACATAACAGTACGAATAAGCCACACCGTAGTGAGCCAGGTTAGAAGAAAAAGAATAACGGAATAAAGTTGTTGAGCTTCTGTTAACTGTGGGTTAAACGAACCGCTCAGTCCAGAAAATAACAAAAGTCCTGCTTGCCCCAGAGCACCCCAGCCACCATGAAAGATGTCAGCACCGGTTTGATCAAGTAGATCTGATAAGTCGCTATATGTATTCTGTGATGAAAGACCGATAATAAAAGTGGTTGCGATAGTATAAAATACCACAAGCTTAACGAAAAGCCTTTTGTGCAATCGCATCATTTGCCATACCTGATTTGTAAATGCAACGTAGCCAGGTAATTCTAGGCTACGCCGATAATCTCGACGGAAGGTTCGACGGAAGGTTCGGTGTGGACGGCGTGATAAATAATCGTTTTGCAGTACTTTTGCTTTTTTAGCACCACTTTTCGTAGATTGCTTAAGGCCTGGTATCAAAGTTAATCCAATGGCTGACTTTTTTAGGCTAAGAGCTTTCTTTGAATTGGCAGATTTTCGGGCAGCTTTCGGCATAGTAGTGGTTGGCCTTTCTAGAATGAGTGGCCCATTTTGCGCAGGCGAGCCACCCTGGCTTCAATCGGCGGATGAGTACTGAATAAGTTAGCAATGGCTTTACCTTTTAGTGGGTTAGCAAAGAAAAGGTGTGCGGTACTACTATTTTGACGACGTAACTTTGATGAACTAGCCCCAAGTTTTTCAAGTGCTGCTGCCAGCGCGTCAGGATCACGCGTAGTGAGTGCTCCACTTGCGTCTGCCAAATACTCACGTTGACGTGATATTGCTGCCTGAACAAGTATAGCCACCAACGGTGCTAAAAGTGCTGCAACAATTCCCAAAATCATAAAAATTGGATTTGGTGCTTCATCATTGTCGCCGCCAAACCACATAAGTCGCAAAAACACATCAGCGAGTAGTCCAATAGCGCTTACTAAGCCAAATACAATCATCATAACTCGTATGTCATAGTTTTTGACATGTCCTATTTCGTGCGCCATAACCGCCGTTAATTCACGGTCGTTCATTAGTTCAAGAATCCCCGTTGTAGCTGCAACATGTGCATGCTTTGGATCGCGGCCAGTGGCAAATGCATTTGCCCCAACATCATCAATGACGTAGACCTTTGGCATTGGCATGCCCTCTGTAATTGATAGGTTTTCGACAATTCGGTAAAGCCGCGGATTATCAGATTTTTGAATCTGACGCGCGCCGTTCATACTAAGCGCGAGCTTGGCTGCTACAAAATACTGAAAGAGTGCGTAAATTATAGACCCAACAAGTGTTCCCCAAAAAATACCTGTACTTCCGTAAATAACTGAAAAAATGTAGCCAATACCAGCAATGAGCCCAATGAATACAATCATAATCAAGATGGTGTTGCGCTTATTGGCAGCGATTGCACTATACAAGTCTAAGGTCTCCTAGAATTTTACTTCAACCGGCTTTTCAATGCTTGCCATATCTTCGACTTCAAAGAACTCTTTGCTCTTAAAGCCAAACAAGGCTGCTACGATATTGGCTGGAAACTGTTGAATCTTCGTGTTTAGATCACGCACGCCGCCATTGTAAAAGCGACGAGATGCTTGAATCTTATCTTCAGTATCGACAAGTTCTGCTTGTAGTTGTTGGAAGTTTTCGCTTGCACGAAGCTGCGGGTATGCTTCAGAAACCGCGAATAAGCTCTTTAGGGCTTGCTCAAACTGGTTTTCGGCTTTTGCAGTTTCGGCCGGTCCTTTTTGCGTTGCAGCAACTACATTAGCACGTGCTTCTGTTACAGCCGTGAATACTTCTTTTTCGTGTTTTGCATAGCCTTTTACGCTTTCAATAAGATTTGGAATCAAGTCAGCACGACGCTTCAGTTGAACAGTGATGTCACTCCAAGCTTCTTCAACTCGAACCTTTAACTGCACCAGGCCGTTGTAGGTAGCCCACACAAATATCCCAAGCAGTAGTACAACACCCAAGATGATGAGTAATGTAATCATTAATCCCCTTTCATATACGATTTGTACTCTTATTATACGCGTACTATCAAGAAAAAACGACCCCTTACAGCTCAGCTTATTAACGAGTTGGCCACGTAGCCGATGCGTCAATCCTATCTGTATCAAGTTCAAAGGCAATACCCTTGTGATCACTTGCCTCTGACGGCACATCAATGGTCCAATAATTTACGATTGCCGGCGCAAGTGCTTTACTCACCCAAAACTGATCTATTCTCATTCCACCGGCACCGTCACCAGTTGGTTCCAGATATTTGTCATCGCGTGTCTTTTCATAAAGATAGCTGGCTACATCTACAAATCCTGCTTGTACAAACTTATGGGCTGGTCGACGATCCGTTATTGGTGGCATTTGGTCAGACGGATCGGTTTTTCAGCACGCGTAATCAAAGTTGTTTTACCACAGCGCGCCGGCCCGCCAATGAATCGAAGCATCTAACTATTATCATCTTGTAACTAAAGTTTCTATTGGTGCGCGGGGCGGGACTTGAACCCGCACGGCCGTGAGGCCAAGGGATTTTAAGTCCCTCGTGTCTACCAATTCCACCACCCGCGCATAAATTATAAAAATACAATGGAGGCACGTACGGGAGTCGCACCCGTCTACGCGGTTTTGCAGACCGCTGCGTAACTGCTCCGCCAACGCGCCATTCCTTACGATTATAGCAAAGAGTAGGCCGTTATAAAGAGATAAGTGTGAATAGGCAGAAAAATCTTAGCTTTGCTTCCGTGCCTTCATACGATAGTACGTACGTTTTACCCCACGAATAATACCCGCAATCCACACTGCGACAAGAAGCGAGGCGATAATTGTAGTGATCATATTGTTTCCATCAAGATGAATAAATACATAGACGGTTACAAGAGCTAGGAGGATTATCTCTACAATGTCAAAGATCCTGCTCCGTGATAGCCAGCTATCTCTTAATCGCCGACCGGGCCTAGCAACAAGGTTTGCCGCTCGACTAATGATGCGGTCGTCCTTATAGTAATCGATCTGATGATCTAGCTTGCGTGTCATCGTATCCACTAGTGCAACGATTTTTTCTATCTGGCGCGACCTTTCAAGCTCAAACTTCCTAGAAGAGTAAAGGTACAGCTCATTATCGATAAGTTCACAGCTAAAAGCCCCCGCCATATCTATAAAAAGTGCCATAACATCCGGTGTAAAGATATACAGAGCATCTCTTTTGTAACCGTTTGGTACGTACAGCCGAAAATATTTGTGGAAATCACCCTCAAGACCTAATGCTTGTTCGCTATCTATATCGAGTGGCAACGGCATGCGATTGCGCGTTGATTTAAGCAGAATATGTGGCAGACGACGAGGTAGTTTGATGCGGATATATCCGAATGTTGATCCCATACTGCTGCGTTCTTGATTGCCGACAAGACGGAAATTTCCGAATTCAAAGAACTGCGATCCTTTTGTGCGAATAGCATTAACTATAAGCACTTGTCGATTGGCAAAATATGTCCCTACATAGTCAAGTCCCATACTATCAAATTTAAACTCGCAGTTATTGATAGTGGCAAACCATTTGAGCCTTTGCGTCTGCACCACCAGGCGCAACACATCCATCACGGTATACGCCCCGCAAGCAAACAAGAACACAAGAAACACTCCGCCATCAATACTTAATTTGCCGAATAATGCAAGAAACATTGCAGTGATGAGTGCCGCAGCTATCAACAGTATGCCCACCCCCACCCCTATGAACCACTCCACGTTGTACTCAAAAAAGCCGCGCAGAGTATCTTTAGGGGATACCCGACTACGTAAAGGCGTGAAGTCAAAATCGGTCATGATTAACTCCTACTATACCAAACTCATCTTAACCGATTCACCAAGTCGCAATCAGGGAATATCGATAGATGCTTTCATACCGCAAGCACTATATACTTAATACTGATGTCGAGGATTGGAATTTACCCAGGAACATTTGACCCTATACATACAGGGCATCTAGCTTTCGCAAGCAATACTTTAGAAACTTGCCAACTTGACCAAGTTGTATTTTTACCCGAAGACAAGCCGCGCAGTAAAGCAAATAGTACGCCCCTTGAGTATCGATCTAGGGACATTGCTTCAGCTATCACAGCTGAAGCAAGATTTACTATAGCCCTGGTTGAAACATCTCGTTTTACAGTCACAAAAACCCTACCTAAAATACAAACACTTTACCCGAACGCACAATTAACTCTTTTAGTTGGATCGGACGTCTTTATAGGCCTTAACTTGTGGAAAGACATTGGCTCGTTACTACGCCTATGCGATATTGCCATTGGTATACGTAGTGGACAAACCGATTTAGAAATCAGAAGTATTATTGGAACAATTCAGCAAGAATATAAAAGTAACACAACATTTACTATCATTCATACCGACCATCCATCTATTACTTCTTCAAAATTGCGTAGCTTTTTATAAAAATAAAAAACGACGCTGTTGCATCGTAATCAAAATTTTACTCTATTTTGGTGCGGCGAAGAGGACTTGAACCTCCACGATCTATAGCGATCACTAGCCCCTCAAGCTAGCGCGTCTACCAATTCCGCCACCGCCGCATAGCTTGTAATTATAGCCTGAGCTAGGGTGTTTTGTAAACTGGAAGTTGTTCGGCTGACCAGTAAAGAATGTCGCTGTAGCGATCAGCTTCCGAGGGCACGCCCTCTGATTTTATTTCTGGCAGCACACTTCGGCGATGAACATACTGCATAACCGACTGGTACAACCCAATCGCAGGAGCGTCCTTAAGCCACTGCTCAGCAAACGATTTATACTTTTCATTACGAAGCGCCGGATCAGTTCTAAGACGAGCGCTACTTAACGCGTCATCGCTAGGACTACTACGATAATTTGCCAGATTATAGCCTGCTCTTGACGCCTGTGAAGAATGCCAATATGCATACACATCAGGGTCGACGCCAATCACAAGTTTGTATAGCAGCACATCGTATGCACGCGGTTGCAGCGTCGTTTGTACAAAATCTTGGGTTGGGCTATTCGGATCTCTTACATCGGTATTAACTTTTATACCTAGCTTACGCCACTGGCCCGCTAAACGCTCAAGTACCTTTTCATACGTTGTATCTTTAACCGTAACGATACTTAATTCAAGCTGTTGGCCAGCTGCATTTTGTCGAATTTCTTTGCCTGCTGGTAGTGTCCATCCAGCTTGATCAAGCAGACTTTTTGCCTTCGTTTCATCAAAAGTAACCGGTCCAGGCACATTTGCACCTGTAAGCTGACCATTTACGAATGGGAGATACAAATCAGGTACGTTGTAGCCAATTGCTTTTCGAACATCAGCTGAATTGGTACCTGTCTGCAAAGCCTGTCGAATCTTTACATCCTTTAATATAGGACTCTCGTTATTAAGCAGTGCATACACACCACTATTAACCGGATACTGCTTAATGACAAACGACGATGGTAATTCTGAAGCTTGGGTATTAGTGCCGGCTGCAGCGCTTACCTCACCAGTTTGCAGTGCACGCATCATGTCGTCTTGATCCTTGTACGCATGTAGCTCAAACCGAGCTAGACGTGGAGCGCCTTTGTAGTACTCAGACGCAGCTGCCATGTTAACAATTTTATGTAAACCGTCTGGAGAATTTTGTAGCAACTTAAGCTTGAACGGTCCACTACCTACTGGCGATACACTAAAAGTGCTTTGACGTATTGATCCAAGAGGGACTTCCTCTAAGACATGCCGCGGCAATACAGCAAAAGTCAGCGCGTGAGGAAACGACGCATATTGTGCAGGCAATGTGAACTTGACGGTAGTATCATCTAACGCTTCGGCAGTCACATTAGCCCAGTTACCGTTATAGTACATTACAGATCGTACATCGGCCGACTTCATCAAATTAACGGTAAATACTACGTCTTGTGCCGTTAATTTAACATTATCGCTCCAATATACATCTTTACGCAGCTTAACCACATATTCTTTGGCTGCCTGACTTACTGATATCGAGCTTGCTAGATCGTCTGATAAATTACCAGTATCATCGTATGTTAGGAGTGACGAGAATAATAGCTTGCTGGTTGATTGTTCAGCGGGCGTCGAAGCATACAGTGGATTAAGCGTATTAATTGGACCAATCACCGCCTCAGCGTAAGTTCCACCGTCTTTCCAGGCCATAGCACGATACGTCTGTTGATACCAATACATCTGTACGGCCACACCAGCAAGTAATATACCGATGATAGCTAGCCAAACCACAACATGTTGACGAACATTATGTAAGCTATCTAGTTTGCTGAGTACAAACTTATGCGCATGGCGAGTAGTGGTATTTTCTGCTTTTTTGGCACGTTTTGAAAAGGTCTTTGAATCAAACGAGATGCGCTGAAACCGTTTCCATGTACCTTTTTCGTCCGCCACCGCCGTACTACTGACCTTTTACCCGTTTGTGCCAGGAAGTAATAGTCCAGCAAGAATCGAAAGGACAAAAACGACTGCCAGTACGATCGTGGCATCAAACAGGCTTTTATCTAGTCCTCTACGAGTTGTATACAACTCACCCGAACTACCAAATCCAGCACCAAGGCTAGCTCCGCGTTGCTGCAACAGCACACAAACGATCATTAGAATCCCAGAACCAAGGGTTATGATCTGTAAAATTCCATCAAGTTGCATATTATTTATGACTCCTTCCGCATCGGCTCGTACCGTGGCTCAAGCGCGCTACTTACTATATAGTTTATCAAACTTAGTAAAATACCTGTTAGAACTGAATGCCAAAACGTCATTTGTACACCAGGTGTCAAAGCAAAGGTTATATACACCATAAGACCATTCACAATGAATGTAAATAATCCAAGCGACAGCAATATGGCGGGTAGTGACAGCACGATGATTATAGGCCGTATAATGCTATTAACGAGTGAGAAGATAAGGCCTGCAAGCAGAAAAATCCCCACTCCAGCATCAACTGCTTCAGGACTATAGCCCGTACCGAATAGACGAACAGCGAGCCAAAGTCCGAATGAGTTCAGAACTAGCCTAAGAAGAAATACTGCAAATTGTCGTTTCATAAAATTATTATAAGTATACAGCCAAGTTACAATCCTGTCGATAACGCGCTGCTCAAGTTTTTATTGCCCTTAGCTGTCACTAAAATATCATCCTCAATACGTACACCGATCCCCTCTTCTGGTATATAGACACCTGGCTCTACAGTAAGCACCATGTTTTCCACCAAGTGACTTGGCGCACCAAGGCTGTCGTGAACATCAATACCAAGGCCATGGCTTACAGCATGCGGGAAATATTTGTGAAGAGCATCATCATTTTTACCAAGTCCAAGGCTATCGATCGCTTCACTCATGATTTCATTTACTCGTTGTTGATATTCTTGTATTGAAACCGAGGGCTTTATAAGACCGATGATCTCACGATGGGCAGATTCTACAGCTGCATGCACCGCAACTTGCCGCTTAGTTGGTTCGTGTTTTGCATACGTTCGTGTTATGTCAGCTGCATACCCGCCGCAGCTCGCACCAACGTCCAGCAATACTAATTGGCGGCTTTTAACCACGCTATCGTTATGAGAATAATGTAGCGTGCAAGCATTCTTACCTGCAGCAATAATAGGGTCATAGGCATGACCGGTTGCTCCAGTTCTGCGCATTACCCAGCTTATATCGGCATCAAGTTCATATTCGTGTTTATAGGAATTCATAGATTTTTTGACATATTCAAAACCACCAATCGTTATGTCAACTGCTTTTTGTATCATCTTTATCTCTTCGGGCTGCTTAATTGCGCGCAAACCAGATAGCTCTTTTTGACAGTACATCACTGAGCTAAATAAACGCTCTAATGTACGTTTATTATTAGCAATTGAAGGATTAAGCAAGAAATTAAAATAATCGGCGTGCTGTGGTTGATCAATCGTATAAACCGTTGAGTGCTTCTTTGCAAGTGCTCTCAGTAACACCAGACCTTCATCGTAAGAGATAACCTTCTTTATGCCGCTTAACTCGGAAGCAGCATTGGCGCTAAGCGATCCGTCAAAAACTTGATGAACCGCATCTACTTCGGGAGCGATTAGCCACTCTTCACCACTCGTAATGTCCACAACAAGTTTCCAGTCAGCGTTAGCAATGCCAGTAAGATACCAAAAATTAGACTCCTGACTAAATGCAAATGCCATATCATTCTGACGTTGTAATGCACTATATGCACTTAGCACTAGAGCGCCAGACTTTAGCAATCGTATTATATTACGACGATTATTTACATAGAATTCTTTAGTAATCACCTCTACAGTTTAGCACTTATCGCACCGATAGTAAGGAGGATGGTCGTGCGCTAATATGGGCTATTCGATCGAACCGGATTTGCCGCATCTGATGTTGAACCATCACCAATCTGACCAAAATCACCTCGCCCCCAGCAGTACAGTAACTTATCAGACCCGATTACACAGAAATGACTTGAGCCAGCAGCAATTGACGTTACGGTTTTACCCGATAATACACCGCTTGTAGTCACAGCAACGGGTACAAGCGAGTTGGTAACAGACGTACCATTCCCAAGCTGTTTTCGCGAATTCAGTCCCCAACAATATGGCAGGTTATCGGAAGCAATTACACATGCACCATTTGATCCAACTGCTATCGACTTTACTGTCTTGCCAGCTAAGGCACCCGGACTTCCAGTGGTCACAGCAACAGGTACACTTGAGTTTGCGGAAGAATTGTTACCGAGCGTTCCGTTACCACCAGTGCCCCAGCAATACACATTATCATCAGACGCAATCGCACAGCTTGTGTAGCCACCCACTGATATTGCCTTAACTTTCTTACCTGCAAGTGCACCAGTAGATACCGCCACAGGCACATTCGAATTAGTAGTTGATCCATTACCCAGCTGGCCGTAGCCATTGTAGCCCCAACAGTACGGTAAATCATCAGACGCAATTACACAGCTATGTGCAGCACTGCCCGATACAGCCTTTATTGTTTTGCCAGCAAGTGCACCAGGCGAGCCAGGGGTAACTGCCACAGGCGTACTTGAATTAACGGTTGAGTTGTTACCTAATTGGCCATTACCATTGTAGCCCCAGCAGTATCCATGATCATCAGACGCTACCACACAGGTGCTACTCCCCCGTGGATATATCGACTTAATTGTTTTACCACTCAGTGCACCATTAGTAGTAACGGCAACAGGCGCTAGGTTACTCGAGGACTCTGAAGCTCCATCAGTTATTAACCCCCAGCAATACGATCTATTATTTGACGTAGTTACGCAGCTTGTACTACTCGCGCCCAGTTGGATGGATTCAATCGTCTTACCAAGTAGTGCACCACTTGCAACCACAGCAACAGGTACACTTGAATTAGTAGTTGATCCATTACCCAGCTGGCCGTAGCCATTGTAACCCCAACAATATACCTTGTTGTTAGACGCTAGAACACAGGTTGTATACTCGCCCAAACTTGATGCTACTACAGAGTACGGGTCAGGAGATGATGAACCACCTGCACATGTCCCCTTCTTTACTTTTCCCTGTTCAGTCATATAAAAGGTAACGCTTGAATTAGAGGCATTCACACCATTCACACAAAAAGATGCGCCGTCTCCTGATATATACGTTAAAGTTACGCCGTCTGATGATTCAAAAAAGTTTACACCACAGGCACTGGGATCACTTTTTTTAAACACACAGTTGGGCGATAAGATTGGATACCCTTCGTTAAAATTCTTATAATTATTCATGCCTGTCAGTAACTGGTTAAAGTCCGAGGTTACCGTTTTTTCAGACAAAGAATTACGCCACGAATTCCAACCAATAGCGCTAACGGCAGCCAAGATGCCAATTACCGCTATTACAACAGTGAGCTCTACGATGGTAAATCCGATAGATTGTCTCAGTCTATTCACATAGCTAGTTATACCGCCTATGCTAATGCATTACAAGACTAGGATTTTTTAAGATAACCCATAAGCAATTGCGCCTTCTTGGCGCCAATCGCAGCACTCAACTCTGGCAGTGAAGCATTAGTAATTCCCTTAACACTCCCGAATTTTCTTAGAAGTGCTTTTCGTGTCACTGGGCCTATGCCCGGAATCTCATCCAACACACTCGAAGTCTGCTTCGCGCGCTTTAAAACCGTATGATAACTGACTGCAAATCTATGCGATTCATCACGAATACGCTGAATCAGTTTAACAACATCGCTATAAGGACTGGGTGTGGTGCCTGTCCCAAGATTACGCGAATGAGAACCGGCATTTTGTTGGCCAATATGCAAGTTAATATAGATGAACTCATTTTTTTCGAATACCCCCACTCCTGGTATTTGCAAACTACGAATCTTATCGATTTGCTCGGGCGTAATATTCGACCGCGTTTTATGTATAATCATTTCCTCTTCACGCTTTGCAACACTTATTACCGGTACCATTATGTCGCGTTCCTCAATCGCCGTAAGCGCGGCCGTTAATTGGCCAGTCCCGCCGTCAATAACAACAAGACTTGGCTTACCCCAGCTCTTCACATTCTTTTCCGAGAATCGTCGCAGCAAAGTTTCTTTCATGTTACCCACATCATCATTCTTATCTTGTTTTGTCTTAAACTTGCGATATTCAGCTCGATCAGATACCCCGTTCGTGAATACCACCATGCTCGCAACTACGTTTACACCAC
Source organism: Candidatus Saccharimonadia bacterium (assembly GCA_023257815.1). GTDB lineage: Bacteria > Patescibacteriota > Saccharimonadia > Saccharimonadales > Saccharimonadaceae > UBA1020. Next base: position 13,500 of record JALRBJ010000011.1, read on the forward strand.
CCTGATGCGAAATATCGTATCCTTCAATTCGCACCAGTGGTTTATTAAAACCAAACAATGTTTGTAAATCGTTAAGAGCACGGTCTTTAGATATATCCAAAAACTCCCTGTCACCAAACATTACTCGGCGTTTGAGCTCACGCATTGCATGCAATTTATTCCTTAGTCGAGCCGCTTCTTCAAAATCTTGCTCTGCAGCTGCGCGTTTCATGGCTTGTTCAAGTTCATTCATGAGTGTCACTCGATTGCCTTTTATATAGCTCATAAGCTTGCGTAGATTTTGTTTATACGCATCACTTCCATCGGATTGTTTCGGACTAAGTCCCAAATCCTCGTCTAAGCGTGACGTCTGCTTAATAGGTGCTTTTGTAAGATACGGATAAATCGGACGCAGGTAGCGAATCGCTTTTTTCAACGCATAGCCATTATAAAATGGTCCGAAGTATTCCGCCCCATCGTCATCCGGATTACGGGTAAACGTAACGTGGGGCCATTCACTCTTTATATCTATGCGTACAAAAAGCTGACTTTTATCATCACGCAGCAAAACGTTATAGCGCGGCATATAGCGCTTCACCATTTCACTTTCTAAGAACAAAGCATCTATTTCACTCTCAGTCTCTACCCACTCTGTATCATAAATTTCACTTACAAGTGCAACTGTTTTAGGATCAAAATTACGTGAACTTTGAAAATACTGCCTTACACGATTCTTCAGTATAGCGGCTTTGCCAACGTAAATAACTTCACCGCTTTTTGATTTATGAAAATAAACACCAGGACTACGTGGCAGTGTTTTCAGTTTTTCATCAAGCGCTTTACTCACCCTACTATTATACGGCTTGGCGACTAGGCTTTTTGATAGAAGTCAGATAATTGCCGATATGCTCTAGTAGTAAACGCAAATAGCACTGCCACTAGCATAATAAGACTTGCAATTAAGAATACAAGGGCAATCCCCCTGGCTTCACCATCACCCAACAGCCAACCGAACGCTTGCTTGCCTTCAACTGATTTCATGAACGGAATTATCATAAATTGAGCTATCGGTGCCACAATAAATGCACTAATTGGTGAGCTAGCCGATTCAATCGCTTGCGCCAAGCCGAACACTCGCCCCTGACGTTTTAAGGGCACCACACGTTGAATAATCGTTTGCTCGGCAGCTTCGGCAGCTGGCATCAAGCACATGAATACAAAGATTCCCACTGCGTAGAGTAGCCAGAATTCCCTGATGGTAAATAAACCTCCAAGTATTGCCACACCAATATTTATAAGAAGCATGGTTCTAAGCGGGTTCTTACCAAGGCCTTTTTTAGCCACTATTGCTCCACCAACGATAAACCCGATGCTCGTAACGCCCAATACGACTCCCCATATTTCAACTGGAAATAATGTCAATCCATACGGATCCATCAACGCCATAAACACACCTCCAACTAAATTGTTAAAAGTAGTGAAAACAATTAACCAAGCCAAGCCAGGAACGGCTCGAATCGCTGCAAGACTACCCTTAACGTCAATCTTCTTGTTTTTGAGTTCCGGATCATGGATGATCTTCTTTTCTGGAATTCGTACGAAGAAAAGATGAACCATAGCCACGCCTGTTAACGCAACGGCAATTGCAAGTGTCCATCCCATACCAAGCAATCCGATCGACAGTCCAGAAAATACACTTGTTACCATGAATGCTACGCCCTGTACCATACCCACCATCCCATTGGCCTTATCATGATCAGCCTTAGGCACTAGCAAAGTAACGGTAGTTGAGAGCGCTATATTACGCATATTTTCAATCACCCCACCAATCAAGATAATACCCGCAAATAACCAGAATATTGCTCCGTTCCAGTCAATGAGAGCTTCTTTTGGAAATAGCATATACAAAAGTCCGGCAAGCGCAAAACAGACGAATGTAAATACTGACGAGAATACCATCACATGCTTTTTCTTGTTATGATCCACGATCGTACCGAAAATGATACTAAAAATCGCCACCAACAGCATATAAAGCCCGCCTATTATGCCGGTCGCTAACACGGATTTAGTTTCTAAGTACACCCAGAACGTCAATGCGAACCACAAATAACTTGTAGTAACATTAGCGATCAGCGTGTTGAGTAATACCTGATAAAAATGCTTCACTGGTACTTATTATACCTAACCAACCTAAAGGTAGGAGATTTCGGTTTGGTTAGCAATGTGTATAAGTTGCTTCAATTTTTCCAGATCAACATCTGCCAATTTATTTATATACACGCAACCCTTGCCTAGCTTGTATTTTCCAAGATTTTTGACTTGACTGGTTAGCTCGGCAGCATCAAGTGTAAGATAGAGCGAAAATTTGCCACTGCCTGGCGCAAAGCCGATTCGCATCCAATCGCCCTCACGGCCACTCTTTGATTTGTAATGATAGCTTCCGAACCCCACAATCCTTGAGCCCCAGAGCACTGGTTGCTCACCGGAAATAGCTTGCATGATTTCAGTTAATACTCTAGCATCAGGTTGCTGCTTTTGTGGCAAGCTGGCTATAAAGTCAGCAATATCTTGGTTAGTTGGCTGCGTTTTATTCTCGTTCTTCATCGTATTTTCCTTAACTCCTATTGTACGTTATTAACTACTCTCAATAATCGGTAGATCTTCTACCGCTACACCCAAAATGCTAGCAAGTTTATCAATCTTTTGAAATTTACAATATTTTATTACATCACCATTGGCTGAATAAATACGATAATAATGATCATACTCAACGATTTCGCCCTTGAAGTTCTTGGCACGCGTTGGTTTATCAAAGCGTTGTATATACCAGCCATCCGGCTCGTACTGCAGAAGCCGTTTAATTTTTGCATAGTGATTGAATGCCATGGTTAGTATTGTATTTTATAAGTACTTGCAAATCGAGTTACAGCAAGCCCAGGTCTTGCTTCAGTTCACAAAATATTGATTAATTTGATAAAATATAGTATAATTATAGTTAGCTCCCGTACCCTCGGGACGCACCGCACCTACCATGGAAGGCAACAAGCCATGCTCAGGAAAATCGCTGTCGTCATCGCTCTCGTGATGGCGCTCGGGCTCGCTACACCCTCCGCACTCGCCGACACCACGTCGACGAAGACGGACAAGGTTGCAGCAGCGGCCTTCAACGCATGCAACGTTCCCCTCAACCCCAACCGCCAAGTGATCTACCGCTTCAAGAACGGCAGCAACACCCTGAGCTACGGCCAGCTGGTCGTCACGGCAACCAAGCAGTACTACCACCGCTACTGCGTGCAGTTCAAGGTCGGCAACCAGGTGGTATCCCACAAGTGGGGTCAGAACATCTACCGCCGTGTAAACGGCAGCTGCATCCAGCCGAACGGGCGTGGTACTGCGCCTTACGCGCAAAAGGGCAGCTACAGCCGCTCTGTCATCGTCGCCGACAAATCCTGCACCGAGGAGTCGTTCGGCATCAAGTCGAACGGCAAGTGGTACGCGGCCTCCTTCATCAGGTACAACGCGTAGGGCTTCGCCCCCACTCTCCGTTTGGAGGGTGGGGGCACTTAACTTTTTCGGCCAGGTTCACTTCTTTTTACATATAGCGTAAACTGAATACAGTGCACATAGTATGCTTCAAGTAAATACAGCGAGGTAGTTAATGCAATCATTCATACAAAAGATCATTCTTACAGTTAAATCAAACAAATTATTATCAGTCGCCATACTTGGCTCAGTAGTTATTGTGATAGTTGGAATAACAGTGCTTGCAAGTCTTCTATCTACTCAACAAACTTCCCCTAAGCCACAAGTAAGCCAAGAACCAAGATTTACAAATTATCTTAAGCCAACGTCTCAAATAAAAGTCGGCAAGTACCGGTATGTAAGCGCTTGTCAGCTTCTTACACCAGATGACGTACGATCCATCTACGGCAGCCTAGGTGATAATACTTCAATATTTGAAGACTTCCTTGATTCCACGCCACAGAAAGGTGAAACTAAAAGTACCGATACAAACTGTCGCTATGTAGGCGATCGAGAGGTGGCACTATTCGCTGATCAGTACTTTGATAGCATCAATACAGATAACTTGGGTAACACCCTTTACACTTTAGGTGATAAACGACTTGATGAAAAAGTAGCTCTTTACAAAAAAGCAGTCTCAAGTACGAACGACAAAAAGCTAAAGGAATTTGTAAGTACGCTTGAACAGTCTGCAAAAGTATACAAAACAGCTTTAGACTTTAGTAGTACTGAGCAAAATAAAAAAGTTGACATGAATAAACTTGTATTTCCAGTCGATAGGAGTTTATTCAACTTCAATATAATAAAAAATAACGTAGTTTATCGCCTTGAGCAGCCTGTAAAAACTGATAGTGATGATGAATACAAGCTATCGAATAAAGAAATCGTGGATCACCTCCAAACATCGCGTAAGGCACTTGACCTCATCAAATCACGAGCTGGCGATCGCAATCTTGATCAATCTCCAGCGCCTACCATCATTGGCGATACAGATAAATATGGTGACACTAAGATATTGGAGCCTTGCGCGCTTCTGACCGCCCAAATGTACAAAACTATCGCAGGGTCACCTGAGAACGACACCATGAGCAGAATGACAGTCGATAGCAATACCGATAAGCAGCGAGTAGTTGTAGATGGTCGACCATCGTCGCCATCAAATTCATGCGACCGTGACGGTACAGTAGTTAGTGGTAATTCACGTTTTTCAACAACTGTAAGTCTGAGCTTACGTTACTATAGGACAGCTCAAGACCTTCAAACTGCAATGAGTAAAGAGATTGAGAAGCTTGAGAGCAACGACAGATTACTACAAACTAACGCTGACTGGGCTGGTCTACTTGATGTAGATAGCAGCAATGGACCAACCTGTGTATTTCGTGTAGGTGGATATTCTGGCAGTCTTAGTATCACTCACATAGCTTCGCAAGGTTTTCTTGGTGAACAGACTCTGACAGGCGGCACTGATGAGCAATATGTGCAGCTTATAAACACAATTACCAACTCAATAAAGAAATTCAATAAATAACACTTAAGACTGTAACCTATTCGCTACGGTTGCAGTCTTTCAAGTTTGCCCCTGCGTTTTACGATGTTTTTGTAATCCCATTGAATAGTCTTAGACTTTTCGAGCCAACGATGTACATCTACTACGTCAATTTGATTAGCAAGCTGATACGTAATCGAGGCATCCTTGAATTTACCACTACCAAGCGTGAGTTTTGGCTCACCAAAATCAGCACCGCTCCAAAACATTAATCGAATACCTGCATTTAGTTTGCTATAGCCTACTATCGGATTACCTTCCAAAAACCACACTGGGTGCCCATGCCATAGTTTATTTTCAGCATTTGGTAAATAAGCAGTCATCAATGCTTGAAGCTGCTCGCAAATAACCTGATCGTCTTCGGTTTGAGCTGCTATATACTGAGAGATTTCTTTGTTCATACTTGTGGAAAGAGGACTCTACCAATTATTCCGCAACCTGATTTTTTCGATAATCAATAACACGCTTAATAAGCGCTATCGGTAGCGGCTGATCTAAAGGGAATTGAACCGAACCCTTACCCTGTTTGTACTTCGAAAACTCCTTGACGAATGCTTCGTGGCCATTCGGTGTAGCATAAAATCCAATATGGTTTTTATAACCGCCAAAATATATAAGTGGCTTTCCGTTCATCTTGTAGCCAACCAATCCATATGAAATTGCTTCCAGTGCTTCCGGTGCTTCGTCTCGGATTAATTTGCGTAACGCTACAAGCCTGCTATACACTTCACCATCAAAATTATTAATGTAAGATTCTACGTCAGATACTTCAGCCATCTACGAACCTTTCTTACCGTCAAGCTTTAACTGGTTACTTTCATCACGGTGAGAACCAGCCGAGCCAACATGCTTATCACTAATCTGTGCACCGTGTTTAATGATGTGCACTATAGCCATAGCATGGCCACGGCCAAGCCCAAATTCATCGGCTAACCACGTTACTATTTCACCAGCTTTCGTACCAGGCTGATCAAAACCTTTTATTCTAGCCATCTGGATAAATTCTTCGGGTGCTTTACCAGTTTTGGCTTCGATATTATCTAAATAAGCCTGAAATGACATTTAGCCCCCTTGATTAGCCCTGATCTACTTCAAATTGTTTCAAATAATCTACTATTTCACCGAATGCACCAGGCACAGTACTCACGTATACATATCGACCTTGCTTGCGACGATTTATAAGCCCCGCTTCGCCTAATACTTTTAGATGTTTAGACACAGCCGCAATGCTCATATCGTATTCTAGCGCTATCTGATTAACAGTCAGTGTGTTATTCAGGGTTCGTTCCAGAATGTCCCGCCTCGTTCCGTCCGAAAGAGCCATAAATATCGTATCGATTGTAAAATTATATTCAACCATATAGTTAATTATATCACTCCACTTACCTGATCGTTAATTTTCAAGCACACTAAGCACATTCCCCGCTGGATCCTTGAACCAAGCAATATCTGGCCCCATTCCCGCTTCTTTACCACGCAAAATAGCCTTACCATCCTGTTCGCTTGGCAAGTCGTCGTAGGTAAGCATATCTATACCCTTAACTACCAGATCATCAACTGCTTTATCAATATCGTCGACCGGAAAATTCAACACTGTAAAGCCTGCTGGTTCATGATCGGCTTTTTCATACAAAAATACGGTATGTCCATTTGGAAAGTGTAGTTCCAAACCCATACCGTTATCGGTCACATCACAACCTAATACATCGCCATAGAATACAAGCGCCTCTTGTTTGCTATCGACAGAGTATCCACTAAATGCTTCGGTTTGCTCAAACACAATATCCTCCTTTACACATAGTTAGCCTACTTAAGTCGTAAAGACCACCTCTTCTACTATGCGCCTTTTAATTCAATATGCCAACAGGTTGAGCCGTATAGAACATTTACTTATGGTATTTTCTATTCTTAGCAATGCGCTTTTTATATTCGCCAGCTAACATATAGCTCTTTGTATCTTGAACCTTATCTACAAATAATATGCCGTTTAGATGATCGGTTTCGTGCTGAAACACATGGGCGGGCAAGCCTTCAAGAATTGTCTTATGAAGTTCGCCGCGCTCATCAATCCACAAGGCATGAATTTTTGAATATCTCAGAACTTTAGCGTATAGCGTATTATTGCCACTACCAGAACTCAAGCAACCTTCCCATTTTGAATGACGTTGGCCAATACCTTCATAACTTGGATTTATGATTACCATCGAAAATACCTCTACATTCGGACGAAGAACAGTTGGCTTTATGTCAATGACGGCTATCGCTTTATCTCCACCAATTTGGGGAGCGGCCAATCCCACTCCATACTTCTTTGAATTTATTACCTGTTTTAATTCTTCAATAAATTTCTGAGTTTTTAACGACTCAATCTCTTTGCCAGATAATTTTAAGGCGACTTCCCGCAAAATTGGATTACCAAAACGAATCATTCGCATTAATTTCACAGTTCCTTTGTCATGCTAGAGATCTCGATGCCTTGCCATACACGCATACTATCATGAACATCTTGGTAGCCAAGCCGATGGTAAAACTCAGGCAACCAAGAAGGTGCAATATGCATATAGTTAAGATAGATAGTCTTATATCCGACCGATCTAGCGATCTGTTCTAGGTTTTTCATAAGCATACCTGCAATACCTTGACCTAAATAATCCTGTGCTACGACCAGACGTGCTAAATGCAATACCAGTGGCTCACTTGGGTCTTCGTATACAGCGTACGTGGCAACGCTCTCTTTAGCATGATTTTTCACTATATACACTATGTCTTCTTCCATGAGTGCCTGCTGTTCTTCATTTGTAATACGAGGACGCCCACGAAGTTTATCTTGATACGAAAAGCCTCGGTTAATAATCTCAACAAGTTTTGGAATATCCGAGGCTTTTGACCGACGAATTAAAAAATCATTACGCTCAAACTCAACAGGAAGTTTATCGAGATTGGACAAGCTTTGCTTCATGCCTTTCTTTGCACTCCTTAGTGTGAAATAGCAGCTCGGGATTCTGTTTACAATCCTCGCAAATCAGAACAAGGTCGTTGCATTCCATATGTGCACAGTTTTCAAAGTTTGAAGTCTTGCCGCCGCAATGTGTACACTCACCAATCGTTTTTGCGTGGTCGCTAAAGTCGACTGTCATACGATCGTCAAATACACGCAGGCTACCCTCCCATAATCCATCATCACCGTAGGCTTCGCCGTACTTTACGATCCCACCATCAATCTGATACACGTCCGTAAAACCACGCTTCTTCATCATAGAGCTGATGACCTCACAGCGGATACCACCAGTACAGTATGTGATCACTTTTTTGTCTTTGATATCGTCATATTTATCACTCTCAAGCTCGGCTATAAAATCGCGAGATGTATTGGTATTTGGCACAACCGCATTTTTAAACTTGCCAATCTTTGCTTCATGTTCGTTACGGCCATCAAAGAATACTACGTCATCACCGTATTTTTCGATTAGCTCATGTACCTGCTTTGGCTTTAGGTGCTGACCACCACCGATTACACCGTTTTCATCCACGTCGAATTCATTATCGCTATTTTTAAATCCCACCAATTCGCGGCGATGCTTTACGCTCATACGCGGGAAGTCTTCACGCGTGCCATCACTCCATTTGAATACAATATTCTTAAAACCTGGAAATTGTTTAGTTTGCTTTATATATTTTTTCAAATCTTCAATATCACCACCAACAGTGCCATTCAAGCCATGTTCGCTCACTAAAATTCGGCCACGTAAGTTTAAGCTGTCGGTCAAAGTCTTTTGCCACAACTTAACAGCCTCTGGATCCTTAATTGGAGTAAATTTATAATAAAGCAATATTTTTTGCATGCCTGGATATTATACCACACCTCTGTTAAATCAGGCTTGACCTAAGATTGAAGCAAGTACTCTTTTGCTAATTCTTGCGCTCTACTCATCCCGTGGATGGCAAGATCGAAATATGTATAATCATACAATTCGCAAAGTTTTATTATTTTCCTACTACGAACCTTGTCCATTTGAGCCCATAATTCAATCTTCTCGTCTGTGTAGCTTCGTTCTCGCATCCAATTGTTTGTAGCTGTTTCATCATCACGTATGCGCTTCAACGTACTCGCCCTGTCTGGTGAAGTGTCAACGAGGAAAACTGCTCGATGACCAATCTCAAGTTCAGCAAGATAGTCAGGCCAGAAGTTGCCATCCATCAACAAATCATCATCTGATTCATGTGCTACGGCTTGAATATAGTTTTTGTAAAATGGCCACATTGCTTGATCGCGACGACGAAGTCGATCAACGTGCTGATCGTGAGGATCAGTTAGCTCAGGCTTATCCACTTCCTTAACAAACAGATCGGGAAACTGCTCAACCGTCACTGACTCTCGTACGCCATGACTAAATGCGTCACCGGCTACTATTTGGCCGTTGACTTCAAAACGCATATTTTTGACAAGTGTTGACTTACCGACCCGTGCTGGACCGCCAACAAGCAGAATCTTTCCCATATGCCCAAGCGTAGCATTTTTTACGATATAATGCAGGCATGAGCAGTTTAGAAATCGTTGATCGCCAATTCATTGCATTTGCTCGTAAACATTACTCTTGGATTGCGCGCATCTCGCTATTCGTTATTTATTTTTACTTTGGTTTTCTTAAAGTCATTGGGGCAAGTCCTGCAAACGAGCTTGCGATTGGCTTTGCTAAACACATGGGCATGGGCGCATATGCCCAAGAGCTCTACATTACGCTTGCTATTGTAGAGTGCGTAATCGGCGTACTCATTCTATTCCCACGACTTACACGAATTACTATTTTTATAATGTTTAGCCATATGCTATTGGTTTGCTCGCCAATATTGTTATATCCACAAGCCGTGTGGACAGCTCCGTTTGTGCCGAATCTTGAAGGTCAATACATTATTAAAAACGCCGCTCTTGTAGCACTTGCACTTGGTTTAGTAGCAAGCACTACGCCATTAAAATCAACCAAGCGGTTGACCAAAAGATGAGTAATCGAGTACAATTAAACTACTATGAACCTATTTCGGGTTCCTCTACTTGCCAACGTTCTAGCAACCTGAACCACTTGCAATACTCAATCTAAATTATTAATAGAGGATGCCTATGCAAAAAAAGACCCTATCCCTATTCTGGAAATTTTCCAGCCCGTATAAACTACAGCGCTTCTTAGCACTGTTCTTTCCTATAATTGCTGTTGGAATTAATTCAATCGCCGCGCCGTACCTATTGTCACTTTTCCTCGATAAACTTCAGGCTGGTGGTATTACACTTACCAATAGCTGGCAGCTTATTGCTATTTATGGTGTGCTGATATTCGTAGGTGAAGTAATCGTATGGCGCTTAGCGCTGTACTTTACCTGGACATTCGAGATTAAAGGTATGCGTGATATTTACTTAGCAGTGTTTAACAAACTATCCCGCGAGGACTTGTCGTTCCATGCCAATCGTTTTGGTGGCTCAATGGTCAGTCAAAGTTCAAAGATTATCGGTTCTTTTGAACGATTCTGGGATATGATCATCTGGAGCATCATGCCAATGACTGCAACGGTTATCGGTTCCATTGTTACGCTTTCAATTCTAGGCTTGTGGCAGTATGGAATATTCCTTGTGATTTACTCCATCTTATTCGGTTTAGTAGTGATCTTTGGTTCTCGTTTTCTAGCTGAACGCAATCAAACAGAAGCTGCGGCCAGCAATCGAAATAGTGGCCAGCTTGCCGATATGGTAACGAACATTGGAACAGTTAAAGCATTCGGACGCGAGAACCACGAATACACTCAAGCATCAGATGTTGTTGGCAAATGGCACTCAGCCTCAACCCGTCTTAAATGGGGCGTATTAGGTGCGACCAGTGCTTTTAGTAGTATGTATGCCATTGGTACGGTAGGTGCGTTTATATTTGCCGTGCTAGGTGCACAGTACGGCATTGCCTCTGTGGGCATGGTATATCTGGTATTTATTTACGCGCTCAACATTAACCGCCAGCTTTGGGAATTTAATAATATTACTAGAACCTATAACCGTGTTATCGGTGATGCCTATGAAATGACCGAAGTATTGTTAGCAGATTACCAACTAGTTGATAAATCAAAAACTAAGCTTACTGCAAATCAGGGTAAGATAGTCTTTAAAGATGTGGACTTTGTACACGATAAGGGTAAAGGCGAACAAGTATTTAGTGATTTCAACTTAACCATTCCAGCTGGTCAGCGAGTTGGTATAGTCGGGCACAGTGGATCTGGCAAGACAACATTAACTCGAATATTGCTACGCTTTTCGGATATCAAAAAAGGCTCAATTACTATTGATGGCCAAGATGTAAGCAACGTGACTCAACAAAGCGTTCACGAATCTATTGCTTATGTTGCACAAGAGCCTATGTTGTTTCATCGCAGCCTGCACGAAAACATTGCCTATGGCAAGCCAGATGCTACACGCGATCAAGTAATCGATGCCGCCAAACGCGCGCATGCGTTAGAATTCATCAGAAAACTATCGGACGGATTTGATACTACCGTTGGTGAACGTGGAGTTAAGCTAAGTGGTGGCCAGCGGCAACGCATTGCAATCGCTCGTGCTATCTTAAAAGATGCTCCAATTCTTGTGCTCGACGAAGCCACTAGTGCACTTGATTCTGAATCAGAAAAACTTATACAAGCAAGCCTAAGTGAGCTTATGAAAGACCGTACCAGCATAGTAATTGCTCACAGATTAAGTACCATCGCAAAACTTGATCGAATCGTAGTTTTAGATAACGGCCGCATAGCCGAAGATGGTACGCATGCTGAGTTACTTGTCAGTAATGGAATCTACGCTTCTTTATGGAATCATCAAAGTGGGGGGTTTATTGAGGAATGAAACTCAACCTATTTAGCCGCACAAACTCTGGGACTGTTAGAAAAACCATTCAAATCTACAAAGAAGAAGTTCGCCACGAGATAGGCCTGGTTTGGTTCTTCTCAATTCTTATACCTATAAGTCATTTTCTGTATGGAGTACTCCTGCCATTACTGATTAGCTTTATCGTCCAATCTCTCATTGAGAATCCGCACGACATAACATTTCCACTTCTGCTTACAGGAGGTATACTCCTAACGGGTGTTGCATCATTGGTGATTCAACATTACGCATTCATTGGATTCTTTAATCACGAAGAACGAATGACGACACGACTTGCCAAGCGTGCAATGAACGGATTATTAGCACACAGTCATGCATTTTTCTCTAACCAGAAGGTTGGCTCATTAGCTGGCGATGTTAACACATTCAGTCGCTCTTACCTTGCCCTTATGGATACAATTTTTCTACAGGCAAGCGTTCTAATTGTTGGTATTCTCACAAGCCTTGCCGTTATTGCATTCATTGCACCAATTCTGCTGATCCCATTATTGCTGTTAACTGGTTTTGTAGTGGGCGAGTCGTTGATCTCGCTCCAGCGACGCTCACATTATCGGAATAAACGCAAAGAGATGCAGTCAAAGCTATTTGGATCAATTGCTGATGCGCTCGGCAACCAAACTCTTATCCGTATGTTTGGTGCACGGGAGCGTGAAGTCAAGGCAATCGTACAAGAACGACAAGCTATTGAACATGTAGCCAGCGAAGAGATTGACATACTCCAACGATCAGCTGAAGTTCGCCAAGGTGGATTATTTATCTTTCAAGCACTCACAATGCTTGTTGCAATTTTCTTAGTCTCACACGACCTTGTCTCTATTGCTGCACTTATATTTACAGTTACCTATCTAGGGCGAATTACAAATGCCATGTACAACATCAATAGCATTATTAGAACTTCCGAGCAGGCGTTTTTGGACGCTTCTAAAGTTACCGAGATTCTTGCAAAAGATGTTGAAGTTAAAGATGTACCTGGTGCAGCCAAATTACATATTTCTGACGCCTCTATTAACATAAAAGGCGTTAGTTTTTCATACAATGACACAGGCAATGAACTAGTATTCGATAGGCTTAATCTCTTCGTGCCAGCTGGCCAGAGCGTTGGATTAGTAGGAAAGAGTGGTGGTGGCAAATCAACACTTACTCACTTATTACTACGTTATATGGATATCGAAGCTGGTGAAATCTTAATCAGCAATCAAAACATATCGCAGGTTACACAAGATAGTCTTCGCGAAAACATAGCATATGTGCCCCAAGATTCTTTCTTGTTCCATCGTACCTTACGAGAAAACATCAATTATGGCAGCATTAATGCAAGCGAGAAAAAGATCGACGAAGCCATTAAAAAAGCACACGCTGATGATTTTATTAGTAAACTGCCTAAAGGTCTGGATACGGTCGTTGGTGAACGTGGAGTTAAGCTTTCTGGTGGGCAGCGCCAACGAATCGCTATTGCGCGTGCAATCTTAAAGGATGCTCCAATTCTTGTGCTTGATGAAGCAACGAGTGCGCTCGATTCTGAAAGTGAAAAATACATTCAAGAAGCGTTATCTGAATTAATGAAGGGACGTACGAGTATTGTAGTTGCTCATCGTCTAAGCACAATCGCAAAACTAGACAGGATCATTGTCATTGATGAGGGCAAAATAATCGAAGACGGTTCGCATAGTGAATTACTTGTTAAAAAAGGTGTATACTCCAAACTCTGGAATCATCAATCGGGTGGTTTTATAGAAGAATAAGAAAAACATGATACAATCAGACCAACTTAAATAAGGAGTTGGGTTATGGCAGATTTAACAAAACAACCAAGAGTAGGCAGAGGTTTACTATTTGCACTCGCTGCAATACCATTAGGCATCGTAATATGGGTTGTTATATGGGAGCTCGGTTACGTGGCATCATTGGCGTCATTCGTGATTGCTGGTGCCGCACTTTGGCTTTACGAAAAAGGTGCCGGCGCTGAGCCAAGCCGAAAAGCAGGTGTAGGACTAGTTGGTATCTTTATAGGTGGAGTTGTGTTGGCATTTCTTGCTGGCATGGTTGTAGACGGCTGGATGTACTATAACGGCAAGGATGGCCAGCAACTGGGCAGCAGTGTGGAGCTTTCAACAGGCCAGAAGTTGCAGTATATAGTAGAAGACATGCAGCAACCAAAGCTGTGGGAGGGCTATTCTAACGATATTCTATTAACACTCCTATTCACAGCTATTGGTGGTGGTTATATAGTACTCACGCTGTTTAAAAATCCTAAGTCAGCAAACCAAGACAAAGCAGCAACAAACCCAACCAAGAGTAGTTAATCTGTTTATTGCTCAGGAATGTAAGTAGTCACCGGTTCGGTGGCTACTTTACTAGTTAAAGACTGCTTAAATTTACTCAGCCTTTTTAGCTTCAGCTTCTTCGGCAGGAGCTTCGGCTTCACCGTTTTCAGCTTCAACAGCTGTTTCATCCTCAGCATCACCAGCAGCAGCTTCGTTAGCAGCTTGCAGTGCGGCAGGCTCGTATACGCTTGCGACCGTTAGGTCAGTAACGTGTGGCTTTTCCTCAGCATCATCGTCGCCGTGGCCACTTTCATGTGCAACAAATTCAACACCTGCTGGCAATTTAGCATCACCAAGTGTTACCTTGTCGCCAGCTTCTTTAAGCCCTAAGATTGATACTTCAATCGCTTCAGGTAAATCCATAGGAAGCGCCTTAACTTCTACCTTTTCAATTGCCTGCAGTACAATAAGTCCCGCTCTTTCAGCTTCAGACTCACCTTCACCGGTTAGGTGCACTGGCACTTCAGCGATTACAGGTTCTTTAGCATTAACTGCGTGGAATGATACGTGACGTACCGAACCTTTTACAGGGTCGCGGTCAACGTCTTTAATCATAGCGATCTTGGTCTTTGAGCCAATTGTTAGATGAACCGGCGTGTATGTACCAGCTTGGCGGTACAACTTTGTAAACACACCGTCTTCTACCTGCACACTTACAGGTTCCATATCGGCACCATATACAACTGCTGGCACTAGGCCTTCTTTACGTAATTTCGCAACTTTTTTACCATGGACAGTGCGTTCGTCCAGCTTTAAAGACAGTTTGTCTCCCATCTCTCTTCCCTTTCTGTTGGAATACCTTTTCGGAGTTTTATTACTAAGACTAAGCATAACATATCTGTTACAATAATGAAAGTGGAAGCATTACTGCACTTAATTACTGAATTTGGCTGGATTGCCGTCGTGGCCGTTATTTTTGCCGAATCAGGGCTAATGGTAGGCTTTTTCTTGCCTGGCGACAGCTTGCTGTTTATATCGGGCACACTCGTCCAGCAACAGATATTTAACGTTAACATAGGCTTATTTGTTGCCTGTTTATACATAGCGGCAGTCTGTGGCAATAGCCTTGGTTATTTGATTGGCCGTAAATTCGGCCGTAAATTATTCAACCGGCCAAACGCTCGGTTCTTACGCAAAGAATACTTAGAAGAAGCCGAAAAGTTCTACGAAAAAAATGGCCCCAAAGCGACCGTTATTGCAATGTTTGTGCCAGTAGTTCGTGCCTTTTCACCAGTAGTGGCTGGAATTGCCCATATGCCCTATAAAAAATTCGTCGCCTACAACCTAGGCGGCGCTGCAGTATGGGTAGGCGGCTTTACACTGCTGGGTTATTTTGCCGGTGGTTTAATCAAGCAGCTCGGTATTAATGTTGAAGTTGCCGCGCTAATCGTTATATTCCTATCGCTCCTACCAGGAATAGTTCACTTATTACGCGAACCAGAAAAACGCGCAAAGATTATTCATCATACGAAACAAATCGTGCGACGCAATAAAATGTGATAGTCAAACGAAACAGTTAGGTAATCGTACACTGCTAGAATCACCCTTCAACTATATCAACTAGTGCAGCGGCCAACTTACGGCTATAATCTCAAACCCTTTCCAACTTGCTATAGATTTTCTGTTGGGTAATGTTTAGCACCAAGCCCAATTGCCTCTTTTTCAGTACAAACATATTTCATAAACATATTGGGCCCCGGATAGCTCTGATCACCTGGAAGCATATAATCAGCTTTATATTCACCAAAGTGTTTCGATACAGCAACAGGACTAGTGCCACACTTTACATATGCGTAAACATATTTAAAATAACCCCCGGTAATACCAAGAAATATTGTAATGATAATAACTAACACTACTCCGATCCATATAATCACTTTTTTATATACATTTTGCCTTGTTTTGTACATTGTCATGATCTAGTCTTCTTGTTGGATTACTATGCCCCTACTTACACACTTCAAGGCACACTCGCTCAGGCATATATAACTAATAGAGTGAATGTTATAGCCATATAGATAAAGAAACCAGAGGTGACAAGCCCTGCAACCACAAGCATTAGTCTTTCTAATTTCTTTGTATCTACTGCGTACTTAAATAATTTAAAAGCAAGCCAGCCACATAGTGGAATAAAAATTAATGACCAATCTCTAATAATTCTCAAATCTTCCAACGTTCTTACTTGAGCTTGTATAAGAAAATACGCAGCAATAGTAACTGCAGATGCAAGTACAAATAGCGTACTCATAGATACTTGCATGTCCATAATCTGAACTGTTTTAGAAGCGTTTCTCTTTGCCACAAGTTAGCTCTCCTTATTTGATCTTGGCCATTATTATAATTCAATTACTCTATCAGTAAGCAGGTCTAGCCTAAGAAGCCTGCTCCACTCACGATGAGTGTAAAAATACCGGCACAACCCATGTATATGAACCATACGATACAACAAACTAAAAATATTTTTTTGGGAGTCTGTTTATTAAGAATGAGCGCGGCAATAGCAAAGGATATCCCGAGAATTGCCGTGACTATAGCTACAATTGCAGCCCAAGCACTGGCTTGAACTATTATACTTAAAAAGATAGGTGCTATCAGCATTAGAACTACTGCAAAGAATAGCCTTGTTCCATTCTCAGAAGTTTTGTTTATACTTTTTTTACTAGGCATTCTCACCTCCTTTAGTTGTCTCCCTATTCACACCATCTACCTAATTGTGCATTTAATGTCTGCTGCAAATCTAACGTGAGCTTTGTTGTTGCTTGTGTGCTCTGCTTTATTGTAGCAGTGTTAGCTGGTTTGTATGCTTGGCAGAGACCAATAGTGTTAATTGTGGCCAGGACGTAGGGAGTGGTGCCAATCATATGTACTTTTTTGTAGGTAACTGGAAGGGGTGGAGATGATTGGGTAGAAGCTAGCAGTGACCAGGGTTGGCGATAGTCGGTGGGGTCGTCAGCAGGAATGGAGGTTGGTGCGGTAGTTAGTGATGGGGCGTAGTCGGAGATGAATCTCGGATTTAGTGCTAAAAAGTTAAGCCTGTTAATAAGGCATTCGCGAGCCAGGCATAGAAAAAGTATACAATTCCTGACGAGAATCCAATCACTGAAACAAGCTTTCTGTCCTTGTTTAGCTTATTTAAAGAAAGAATTGCAAGTACTATTGATACTAGACCAAGAACAAAAGCAACCGTAGACGGAGCTCCTTTGTCACTCACATTCGTAGCCAAAGCAGGCCCAATAAAGTAATAGAATAGTGGTAAGCTTACTAAAGTTAGAAGTTGTGAAATAATCCATACTTGCTGATTTTTTTTAATTATGCTCATAAGTCCTCCTGAATAATTTATATCTACCCACACCATCCACTAACTTGTGCATTCAATGTCTGCTGCAAATCTAACGTGAGCTTTGTTGTTGCTTGTGTGCTCTGCTTTATTGTAGCAGTGTTAGCTGGTTT
>JALRBJ010000012.1 GCA_023257815.1 Candidatus Saccharimonadia bacterium
GCTGCAGATGCAAACTGCAGAACTTTATCGGCTGATGCGCCGCCATAGATTGATTGACAGGTGCTGTCATCGATTGAAGTGAGTACTGTTACGCCTAGGAGAATCGGTCGTTTGCTCAAATTAAAATCTGCTATGGCGGAGTCGATACCCTCGACGGCTGCTCGAAGCGCTTCGGGGCTATTGTCGGCCATAATATTAAAGAAATCCGGCTGATGCCTGGTGATGGCACGGGCGGATTTTTTGACCGTCTCTGGTATGTCTTTGAATTTGGTATCACAGAAAATGGGGGCACCATGCGTACGGGCGAACTCAATCACCGCTTGCCATCCTTCATAGGTACCTAACTGGTTACCAACTTTAAATATTACTCCCGTGTCTCTTAGCGCATGTGCCATCTCACGGACTTGTCCCAGCTCATCAACGTCGAGCGCAACCATGATATGGCTGGGCAAGAACTGTGTCATATAGCCAGCCTATCGAGTGCCGCGTGACCATCACGAACAATTAATGTAGCAGCTTGTACTGCCGAAGCGCCGGCTAGTATATAGTCGTTAACATCATTAACTGATTCGATACCACCCACGCCTATAACGGCAACGGTGTGAGGTAGGATGCTTCTAAATTGGCGAACTTGACCCATCGCGATTGCCTTAAGACTTGGTCCACTCACACCGCCGAGGCCAACGTTCAGAACCGGCTTATCGTTTGCTAGTGCGTAACCATTCGGAAATGTATTTGAGGTCACAACGGCAATAACTTGTGGTGTCTCAGTGATGACTGTAGCTGCAGCTTGAAGATCTGCCGGATTAGAGTATGGTGACAATTTGACTAGGAGTGGCAGTGAAGTTGATGCAGTAATACCACCGAGAATTTTATACATGTAATCTGGATCAAAGCTTGCGATCGCCTTTTGTTTGCCATCAATTTGAACGTTGGGGCAGCCAAGATTTACCTCTATAAGATCAACGCCATTCTCGTTAGCGAGACTCGCAAGCGAAGCGTAGTCAGGCTCTGAAAATCCTGCGATAGACAGAATACTTACCTTGCCGGCTTCACGGATAGCGGTCGTCATGTTCAAAAGTTCGTTTTGGTAGTATTCAATGCCACCATTTGGCATGCCAAATGAATTCAGGGCAAATCCGTTACCGCTATACCATCTTGGCTCAGGGTTACCTTCACGTGGCAGTGGTGTAATTGAACCAATCACGACTGCGCCGGCCTTTGTAGCACATAATGCCGCAATATCCTCAGGGGTTTTAGCAATACTACAGGCCGCATTCATAAAGTTTGCGGGTAGTATGTGCCCTCCAAGTGTAATTTCGTTCATGCTACTACATCTCCTGTGCCAGGTTGAGCTACTACTTGCCCATCTTTGTATACAATCTTGCCATGTAGGACAACTTTTGTTACTTGACCAGGAACTTCCCAGCCATCAAATGGCGACCAGCCGCACTTTGTGTATAGATCATTACTATTAATTACATATGGTTTCATAGTAACTTCCACATGGGTACTGTCGTCAGTTGGTAAGTTAAATAGCTGAGCTGGTTTGGTGTGACATTTATCAATAATCTGCTCTAGGCTGATTTTGCCTTCTGCGCGAGCTTTTAATAGTAGTGGTAAAGTCGTCTCTAAGTTTGGAACGCCGAACGCGCCTTCTTCCTTTTGTTGTTTTGTGTGTGGGGCATGGTCACTCTCGATAATATCGATATCATCGAGATGACTCCATAGGAAATCAACGTCTTCTTGTGATTTAAGCGGTGGTTTCATTTGGCCATATACCCCAAGTTTTTTAGCATCAACAGCTGTTAAAAACAAATGATGTGGTGTAACACCGCACGTTACGGGGATTCCTTTTGCTTTAGCTTCAATGATCTTCTCAAGCACATACCTACTTGGCATGTGGCATACGTGAACAGGACGGTTCAAACCTTCAAGCGAAGCGATTGCTAAGTCAATAGTATCTTCCTCGGTATGAAGCAGTACTACCTTCTCACGTGGCCAAGCTTCATAAATTCTCTTTAGATGGGCAACATCTAGTGTGTATCCACCGGTAGTGTGATTAAGATAGAGCTTTAACCCAACCGAATACTTGGCCGCTTCGGTGAATGTGTCTATGTTGTCGCCTAACGACCCGTAATGGAACCCAATATCTGCAACGGTTTTAGCTTCTGCAATTGCGCGTTTTTCAATTAAGCGATCAACCTGCATGATTGGATTTAGGTTGTTAGGCATATCACAAACTGTTGTGAACCCACCAGCCAGAGCTGCCTGTGTGCCTGTAAGGAGGTCTTCTTTGTCGGTTTGGCCAGGGTCACGAAGATGCACATGTACGTCGATTAGCCCTGGTAAACGGATAACACTGCTCATTGAGGCTTAGTATAGCAGCTCTTTATAATGATCGTCACTATGAAAATCTACAACTTTAGTGTTTAAAACAGGATACCCGCTCCAAGGAGCGAGCACCTGCAGGGCACGACCTTTTCATGTATGGGGGCGCAGTATCTAGGCTGACCTCATTGGAAGGTAAAGCGATTGATTCGCCACAGCCTTCGCATACCGGTACGGTTCCAGCCACGCTCATCGAGGTACCACATACGTGACAAGCGTGCATATTTGTTTCAGCTACTACGATAAAGTAGCACTATGGATTCATGCATATATCATATGCTATAGTTTTCGCCTGCCTTCAAGGGCATGCGATAGTGTAATTTGATCGGCATACTCTAAGTCAACGCCAACTGGAATGCCTCGTGCGAGTCGACTCATTGTAATATTGATGTTGGCATCAGTAAGGTATTTTTGTAAGAAAAGAGCCGTAGATTCGCCTTCTACGCTGGCATTTGTAGCAATGATTAGCTCTGTAACCGAATCGTTCTTTATGCGTTGGGCGAGCTCTGGAATGTGGAGTTGCTCCGGACCTATTCCATCAATTGGTGAAATTGCTCCACCGAGTACATGATAGGTGCCGCTGAACTGCCCTGTACGTTCCAAGGCAATAATATCAAGTGGCTCTTCTACAACGGCAATCAATGTTTTGTCACGTGTAGTATCACTGTACAAAGACGACACCTCTTCACTGGCATCAATCAAGGCAAATGTGATAGGACACTGCTTAACGCCGCTGTGTACTTCGCTTAGGGCTTTGGCTAGATTTTTTGATGTATGAGCATCAGAACGAAGCAAGTAATAGGCGTAGCGCTCAGCTGTGCGTGCTCCCACCCCTGGTAGCTTACCGAGCTCGTCAATTAAGCTAACGAGTGCCTCTGGGAGTAGTTGACGTGTCACGTTTTCTGACTACATCCCTGGGAGATTCAAGCCACCCATAAGTGGCTTCATGGTTTCGGCAGCAACTTCTTGCGCCTTTGCTAGGCCGTCACGCACTGCAATCTTAACCCAGTGTTCTAATTCTTCAATGTTTTGCAGATCAATCATATCTGGATCAATCTTGATGCTATCGATCTTCAGCTCTCCAGTAATACGAACAATCACTGCGCCATCGCCAGCTTCAACTTCAATAATTTGTTTCTTTAGATCTTTTTGAGCCTTTCTAAGGTCATTCAGCATCTTTACTTGGTCAAACGCCATATTAAACTGTCCTCTCGTTTAGATTACCTACTATTATACGTCAGATTTACTTGTTTTTATAGACGTAGAAGCGGTCGGCATTTTGAGCAGTTCGAGCAACAAGAATATTGGATGGTATTTTTTGTACATTATTCTTTAACTCTCTCTCAACAATAGTAACTGGGGCATGATTTACTAAGCTTGCATCAGACGAAACGCTTAGTTGTTTGATGTATGACTGATGCGCGGCAAGACTTCGATAAAAATTAACATTTTTTGACGATACGATAAGCTGGATAGGCTTGTCTGTATCGAAAGCCCTTAAAGACTCCTGAAGTATCGAGGTGTCATAAGTGTATGATGCATATACGGCTCTGTCGTAGTGAAGCCCGTATGAGTAGCGATCGATACTTGATACCACAAGGCCAATCATCAATACACCTAAAGGCAACAAGCCAAATACTCTCGCATAAGGATTGTGCGGAAACAAATCGTACCATGATGAAATAAGGTAATCAACCGCGAATGCGATCAAGAGTAAGACGGGTATAAACGTAATGCTTATAAAGCTTGGGTTCAGGCATACAAGTGGTATGAGTAGTACAAGCCAAAAACTAACAATGTAGCTTTTGGTAGTGTATTTTGCACTTACCAGACGGTATACACCAAGCAGAATAAGTAAGGCTAGGCCTAACCCGTATACCGGTGTAATGATTGATCCGCTTGCTGGGTGAGCGAAATTGACATAATTAAGTGCTAAGCTGCTTGCGTTTGAGCCAAAATTGCTTAGAGTCTCGGGGATACCAAGCAATGTTTTTATTATGCCCTGATCGTTTACTATGCCCAATACAAGCGGTGAAATAATAATAAGGAATAATACAGACCCTACGAAGATAGTGGCTTTAGATGCCTGTCGGAATAAAAGATCACGAGCATGTGGATGAATAGCGGCTGTTAAAACGAGTGCGACTAACATGTATAGACTAAGAGGTACGTACAGGCTTATGGCGGCGAGTATAAAACCAACGATAAGCCAAATTTGCGCATAGGCTGTACGCCGAGTAACCATGGAGGCGGCAATTAAAATCATGGTCGTTAGAAATATATAAAGAATTCCAGCCTGACCAGCTTGAGACGATAGTAGGAATTGGTTGGTTGTGATGGCTATAGTAGCAACGATAATCGCAACGCTGCGATGATACCAAAGATTAAGTAAGTATAGTATTCCGAGTGCAGAGACGAACCCAAGGATGATAGAGGGTAGCTTGATGCTTATGGTCGATATGCCAAATAGAGCTATACTACCTGCTTGGAGTAATCGATATGGTAGATAAATTAACTGATCGGGCTGTAGACTAAATAGTCTGGCAGGATTAAGATCGTCGCTTATAAGTGCTGAATTAATTTCGGCTCTGGTAAGACCACCAGGCAAATAAAAGCCTGCGACAAACAGCATAATTGCAAGTGCTAGCGCAAAGCCAACATAAGCAAAAAGATATCTATATCTATAAAGTGTAAGTTTGCTAAGTCGTTGCCGCACCATCGTTGGTATTGATTATAGCACTAATTCGGAATCGATTAATCGGAATGCTTGCGGTCAAGCGACATAAAACGCAGACGTTCTGGGTGGAAGTAGAGTCCTACTTCGCCAGTAGGTCCGTTACGGTGTTTGGCAATGATAAGCTTAGTAATATTCTCTACCTCCGGATTGTCCGGTTCGTAATAGCCAGGGCGATAAATGAAACTAACAATATCTGCATCTTGCTCAATGCTTCCAGATTCACGTAAGTCGCTTAGCTGTGGAATTTGCGGGCTGCGCTGTTCTACTGTTCGACTTAGCTGACTTAGTGCAATAAGTGGAACATTCAACTCGCGTGCAATCAGCTTAAGACCACGAGAAATTTCTGAAACTTCTTGTACACGATTACCGTCGCCTCTTCCGGATCCTTGCATCAGTTGTAAGTAGTCAACGATTATCAAACCAAGCGGCGAGTCGTGACTGACGCGACGTGCCTTTGTGCGCATTTCTAGTACAGATAAGCCTGGTTGGTCATCTATAAATATAGGTGCTTCAGCCAGTTCACCCATTGCTTCGGACAGCTTTGAAAAATCATCATCGCTTAGGTTACCGGTACGAATATTCCAGGCATCAACACCTGATGCATCGGCGAGCATACGGTCGACCAGTTGTTCTTTACTCATCTCAAGACTAAAAAACAGCACTGGTTGTTTGGCAATAGTCGCTACGTTGTAGGCTAGGTTTGTAACAAGTGTTGTCTTACCCATAGCTGGCCGTGCAGCTAGGATAATTAAATCGCTGCGCTGTAAACCAGCGGTCATATTATCTAGATCGCGATAGCCGGTACGAATCCCACGTAACTGGCCTTTGTTGCGATGCAGTTCTTCCATCCTATCAAAGCTATCGGTCAGAATATGTTCTAGGCTTACAACGTCTTGCTTGAGTGATTGATCAGATACACTAAAAAGCTCAGCTTCAGCCTTTTCAAGTAGCTCCTGGGTGGTTGTCTCTTCATCAAACCCCAACTCAGATATATCAGCACTAGCCTTAATCAGTCGTCGCCGTACGGCTTTTTGAGCAACTAGGTCTGCATAGGCAGCGGCATGAGCAGCAGTTGGCACATAGGTGGTAAGCTCGGTCAAATACGCCGAGCCTCCAACGGTTTCCAGTTCTTTTTTGCGCTTTAATTCATCAGTAAGAGTCAGCAGGTCAACCGGCTTATGGTGTTCATATAGGCGTAGCATACCGTCATATATAATGCCGTGTCGTTTATCGTAAAAATCAGCCGGCCTTACGAATTCAGTTACATCTGCAAGCACTTCATCGTCAATCAAAACGGCACCGAGTAAGCTTTTCTCGGCATCGATACTTTGCGGCGGTACTTTACCAGCCTGAACTTCTTTTGTGGCCATACACTCTACGCGTCTTCGACGCTTACCTCTTCTCCACCCCCCATGATAGCAGCAACCTTAGCTGCCTGACTATCTTTTAATGGTTTCGCATGTGCTACTGTTTCAATTTCTACTTCAAAGCCAAGCTCTTCAAGAGAGCTATTTAAAAGCGTTCGGTACTTACTGTCATCAAGTTTCTTCTTGTAGAACGCACTTTTGGTGTAAAGTGTGAGCGTTCCGTTATTCAAATCATAGTCACATTTCGATAGCACGCTATGCAGTGCTACATGATGGGTGCGTACATGACTAACGAGTGCACTCCAATTAAAAGCAGTATCGGATTGCTTGCTAATGCTTTTTTTCTTAGCAGGTACGATCGGTTCAACTACTTGTGCTGTTTTCTCATTAGCGATTGGTTTTGGTGTTTCAACTGGAATAGATTGACTGCCGCGAGGTACCACGGTTGCTGGAGCTATGGATGTACTATTTGGTGTTGTAAACAAGCTTAGTACTGTAAGTAGCTTCAAATCAGAGTAATTTGAGCGACTAACATCAAGCAGGCTGTCGAGTAGATTTGCATAGCTTGGGTTGCTTGGCAATTCTTGACGCAACTTAGCAGCTAGTTGCGAAGCGGTCGTGCGCGCAGCTACACCAGTAGACTCTAGTTTGAGTAGCAGGCTATTAATAGTTGCAATATCACCCTGTTTGGTTGCAGTAAAAAGCGATTCAAGTGAATCAGTTGGTGCTAGACCGAGTGACTGTATAACTTGATCGCTTGTAATTGCTTTATCACTCGCACCACTTAGTAGTTGGTCAAATAAACTAACACTATCCCTGAAACTGCCATCGGAATGATCGGCAATTAGTTCAAGAGCGTCAGCGTCAATTGTGGCACCTTCTCCTTTTGCGATTCTTTGTAGGTTTTTGATAGTGTCTGCTTTTGAGGCTCGCCTGAACGTGTGCCGTTGAGTACGGCTAATAATTGTTTCGGGTACTTTGTCTATGTCAGTGGTTGCTAGGATGAATACAACATGTTCAGGTGGTTCCTCAAGTGTCTTTAGAAGTGCATTAAATGCTGGTTTAGATAACATGTGAACTTCATCGATGATATAGATTTTCTTCTTAGCATTAACTGGCGCAATTTGCACGCGTTCACGCAAGTCGCGAATGTCCTCCACTCCGTTATTGCTAGCTGCATCAATCTCTATAATGTCTAAGTGCGTAGTATCGCTGCTATACTCTAGTTCGTTGATTTCGTATGCTAAAATTCGGGCGATTGATGTCTTGCCTACCCCACGTGGACCGGTAAATAAATAGGCGTGTGC
Source organism: Candidatus Saccharimonadia bacterium (assembly GCA_023257815.1). Lineage (GTDB taxonomy): Bacteria > Patescibacteriota > Saccharimonadia > Saccharimonadales > Saccharimonadaceae > UBA1020. The sequence continues at coordinate 7,803 of JALRBJ010000012.1, forward strand.
AAGGCGGCCAGATTTTATGGCATTAGCAAGTAAGGTCGTAACATGTTCTTGCCCGACAATTTCAGATAATTTCCGCGAACGATATTTGCGGTATAGCGCTTTCCCCATCAATTACTATTGTACGCGATTTTGATCTATTATCCTGTTGTACTTTTCCAGGTGTTTGAGTTATCTGCTGTAACACGAAAACTTTTGTAAATTTAGCTAATTGTAAACTCTCAAAAATATTCCTGTGGTGTAGTGCTTCCGACGGAGCCTCTTCCCATATGGGTGAATGGGGAGGCTCCGCCGGTAAACACAAGTGGACTACTTCTTCTGTCGTCTCTGTAGCTCGCTGGCGATGTCGGTCAGGCACGTGGCCAGTTGAGCATCGCTCAGCTTGTTGAGCTCAGCGACACAGGCCGATCCGGTGACACCGCCCTGGTTGGGCGATACCGGATCGGTATCTTCCTCGACGGGTGTTTCATCGATCCCGTCGAGGCTGGTGACCTTTGGACGAATCCGAGAATCGGCGGGCACGGTGATGCGGTACACCACGCGTCCGCCCAGTTCGGCGTAGACCTGCCAGTTCTTGTCGTCCAGGGGTAGGAATTCCACCAGCTTGCCCTTGGCGGCGAAGAAACCCGAGTCTTCTTCGGAGATGGCCTGACGCGTTCGTGCCTCGAGATCATCGAGGTTGACGATACGCGGGTCATCGCTGGCCAGCACGTAGATGCGCAGGCCATTAAATTTCCCACTTGTCGCCTTGTCGGCACGGATCAGGCTGTAGGCCGTTACCAGCTGGGAGTCCGAGCCTCGGGCAGTCAGCGGCGTCACCCAGTACAGGCGACCGTCGCTCTTGCTCTTGAGCAGGAATTCGCTGGTGTTTCCGGCTTGACTCTCCACGTCGGTGGTCGCGTAGCCGAAGTCACGGAACCACTTGTTCCACTTGCCGGCCATCCATTGTGTCTCCTGCCGCTGGTTGGCAGCAAGAGATATGGAGTAGACCGGACCCGGGAACTGGTTGGGTGTGACGTTGTCGATGTGCTGAATCTGCGCCTTGCCGGAGCTTGACCCAGTGATTGTGAGCACGCCGCCGGAGTACCAGGTGGTGCGGTGACCGTAGCCGTCCCACGTCTTCACGGGGATGACCAATACCGGTTGATCGTCGTCCACCTTGTTGGGGTCGCCTGCTGGCTTGCAGTATCCCCACATGTCCTGTTCGTCGAAGAAGAGCGACTTGTTGTATGCCGCGATCTCGTCGAGCAAGTTGTTGCCCATCTTGCCGTGGAGCGACTTGGTGAGGTTGTAGTCACCGGTGAACCGGCATGTGCTGACGTTTCCCTGACCCGGCCAGAAGGCCACTCCGTAGAGCGGTTGCTTCTTCTTGCCGTCACGGATGGCCGTCCACCCTGGCGTGGTGCCGTAAGTGTAGGTCATCGTGTCGAGAAGCAGCTGGTTACCGCTGTCCGATGAGCTGGTGCGCTTCATGACCGTCTTGGCACCAGTCGCCGAAGCGGCACGCGGCTCCCAGGCTTGAGAGTACGTGCCTTCATCGATGAACTGACTGTCCAGGCGTTGCAGGTTGGTGTTGAGCTGATCCTGGTCGGCCACGACGAACCTGGTGTCTGACTCGTAGCTCTGGCTCCGATCGTCGAGACTGGCGAACCAGATCACGACGGACGAAACGATCAGTAGAGCCGACAGCCCAGCCGCGACGTAGGCGACGACGCTGTTGCCCGTCTTCATGGGCGCAAGGTCACGACCCCAGTGTGAGCTGGAGTAGCCCGTTCGCTCCCACTTGAAGAATGCCACGACGCCGGCGCTGATCCCGATGAGCAGGTACGCCCACGGACTCATGCCGAACAGGTTCCACCCGTTCGGAAACAGCCCCCGACCCCAGAACGACTCTGTGAGCCATTGCCAGAACCGGTCGTCCGCATCCTGCCAATAGCCGACGATGCCCCAGAAGAGCAAGCCGACAACCAGCAGGATTGCGATTGCACCCACGATCGGTGCGGTGTACCTTGATCTCATTGGAGATCACCTACCTTTCGAAGTAGTATGCGGTGGTACTCACGATTGTCCTGATGAACAGGCGTGAGTACCACCGCAAAGATGCTTGTGTTAAAGTGCTGGAATCTTTGGAGTTTTATTAATGACTCTTACAAAAACTCCTGCTAGACCACCAAAGTTAGTGATCTAGCAGCGGTATTCGTATTGCCTGAGATGTACAGTCTATGCGGGTCTGATGACTGAGTGTCTAATGTTCACGGTGTAGATATTTACCGATCAAAAAAGCGCCTCTATCGTACCGGTACAAACCTTCGCCTTAGTAGACGAATGCTTATCCCTGAAGCGATAACTGCGCTTTCTCGGCTTGGGCATTCCCATTTTCGGTGACGAGGAGGATCACTGTATGTCTTTCCCCATCAATCGTCTTTTTGGACGACCGTAACCGAACTATAGCTTACTTTGTAAACTTTGTCAATACTATGCAAACACAAAAACCCTTGGGTGTATTGGTGGGCAATATGCTCAGTTGTGAATAATCTCAAAGGAACTCTTCTTTATGCGTTTGAGAATTCAGTTCTTATCGAAAATTAATAAACTGCAATGGAAAATCAAAATCTGTAGACTTAAGTAGCTGAATAACCTTCTGTAGTTCATCTTTACTACTACTCGTTACGCGGATTTCATCTCCCTGTATCTGAGCCTTGGCTTTTGGTGTCGCATCGCGAAGCAATTTGGTAATTACTTTAGCATCATCTTGCTTAAGACCATTCTTGAACGGAATATCCCAAGTGCTTTTTAGGTTCGCCTCTGCTGGAGCTTTGGAAAGATCAAGTACTTTTGAGCTTTGATCACGGCTAGCGAGCTTTTTACGTACGATATCAAGCACTGCATCGAGCTGCCACTGGCCTTGCCCTGTGAGTTTGAAGCCGATCTTATCGCCAATCCATTCAATCGCCGCTGGCGTACCCTTAAAATCATATCGAGTAGTAATTTCGCGTTCAGTTTGCAAGAAAACGTTATTCATCTCGGCCTTGTCGTAATCAGAGACTATGTCAAAAGAAAAGTTCGCCATGTGTCTAGCATATACCAGTTGTTGGTAGTTAGATAGTGCCGCCTTCTCGTTGGTAGCAGTTGCCACAGAGTGAATCGTATTCGACTGCAGCTTCACCATCGATTGCTACTTGGCTACCAGTAAACACATATTTACCGTTGATCTTACGGGTATTGAACTCGGCTTGAGAGCCGCAAAAGCACATGGTCGGTAGCTTCTCGATGTTATCGGCCACTTCGAATAACCGTTTGCTACCTGGAAACATTTGAGTTCTAAAATCTGCTCTTAAGCCGTAGCAGATGACTGATATGCTGTGATTTTTAGCTACGCTAAAAAGCTGGCTTATTTGTTCTTCACTTAAAAATTGAGCTTCATCTACAAGTACTGCCGCTACATTGTCGTGAGTTAGTATAGCTTTTTCGAGATCGAGATCATTGGTGGCTACAATGTCGGCAATTCGCCTGTATCCACCGCGCGCTACAATACTTTTGTCGTCTTTTGTGTCGACCTGTGGTTTTATGGCTAGTATTTTTAAACCACGCTCCTCGTAGTTATAAGCGGTTTTAATCAATGTATCACTTTTGCCGCTATTCATCGCGCCGTATTTGAAATGTAGTTTTGCCATCAGTCAATTAATCCCTGTTTTGCCATGTCTGGAATAATGCGGGTCTTAACGACCGATGCCAAATCCATGGTGGTTGCTTCACTGCTGTTAACCCAACGTATATCTACGATTTCAGCCTGAGGCTTTGGCTCACCTTCGTAGTCGGTAATTACGTAGGCATCAATCTGGGCGATCTTACCAGGCTTATTGAACGCTTCTTGGGTATAAGTCCCAATCTTAACCGGATTATTGGTGGCAGAAAGCGTGATGCCTACTTCTTCGTCGAGCTCACGTATTAGGGTTTCGAGCTCAGTTTCATCGCCTTCTGGCTTACCGCTAACCGTCATAAAGGTGGTAGGATCTTTGATTGAGCGTGCCACCAGTGTTCGTCTGTTTTTGACAATCATGCCGCACACTTTATAAATATCGGGTTTCTGCATAGTTTGATTATAAACGAAAAGAGCCACCGAACTGACTCAAGCTGAGCTAGTTTAAGCCAGCTCGGCGGGTCTTTTCGGTGGCAGTACTACCACATTACTTTCCATAGGACCTTACTCCCGACACTCACGAGGTTCGATCCAAGGGCTAGAAGGAATAGTCCGCCCACAAGGCGAACCGTGGAATGCGAAAAAAGGTTGAGCATAACGGCAGCCACTGCTCCGCAGGTAATACCGATAACGATTACAACCAGTCCAGCCATGACAAGCATGGAGTTCTACCCTTCTGTGTGGTACGCAGACATTGTGTCTGATTGCTATATTATAACAAAATTATACAATAATGTCAATAGCTGTATCTAGGTTCGTGATGTTGATTACAAAGCTGCTTCAACGGCTGCCCAGGTAGCATCCTGGTTGTCGGTAGGAACGATAATGGTTACTTGATCGCCAACATTGATACGGAAGTACGTTACGCTGGCAAGCAGAATACGGTACTCCTTGCCGTTTGCTTCAACGTAGTAGGCACCGTCGTGTTGTGTCAAAGTACCAATGATTTGAGTACGGTCAATTGGGCCGATTTGCTTGTAGATAAAGCTGCCGTCGTCAGCGATAGTAAGCTTTAAGATGTCACCTTCTACTAGCTTTGATTTTGACGCATAGTTAGCTGGTACTGGGTATTCCTTGCCATCCGGGCCGGCCATCTTCTGGCCGTCGAATACACCTTCAACAACCTTACCACTCACGTCGTCGCGACTATTAGTTGGTGTTACGATTTGACCGTCATCACCTAGAATGCTAATAAGTAGTTCCTTAGCAGCAGCAATATTTGTTTCGGCTTCGGTAATAAGCGAACGAAGTCGCTTTACCTGTTTTTCTGGTAATTCAGACATAATTTCTCGCAGTGTCCTTTGTCTGTGTTTAATGCAGTAGTATTACCTCTATTATATACCATTTGGATGGTCTATAGTCAACGCAAATTTTTTCCACAAATATTTAAGGGGTCAAAAAAGAAACGTTGTATTTTATGACCAAAAACAAAATACTCCCTAAAACGGGAGTATTTTACTGTTCAAGCAATGTGGTCGTATAAGACTAATTAGCTTAGCTCAACGGTAGCGCCAGCTTCTTCGAGGGCTTTCTTAGCAGCTTCAGCGTCGTCTTTTGATACCTTCTCTTTTACAGGAGCAGGTGCACCATCAACGATTGCCTTTGCTTCACCAAGACCAAGGCCAGTTAGTTCTTTAACTGCCTTGATAACAGCTACCTTAGATGCACCAGCATCTTTAAGGGTAACGGTAAATTCAGTCTTTTCGTCGGCTGCAGCACCAGTGTCACCACCAGCTGCAGGTCCAGCAACAGCCACAGCAGCAGCTGCAGGTTCGATGCCGTATTCGTCTTTTAGTACGTTTTTAAGTTCGTTTACTTCTAGCACAGTTAGTGCAGTAAGTTCTTTTGCTAATTTAGCAACATCAGCCATAGTATGACTCCTTACAGAATTATTCGTTAATTTATTTGCAGCCTAGGCTGCAGCTTTAGCTTCCACGCCATCAAGGAGGGCGTGAAGGTTGCCAGAAAGCGCGTTAGTAGTGTCGTGCACTGGACTAAGAAGCTGTGCAACGACTTCGGCAATAAGCTGATTCTTGCTAGGTAGACCTGCAAGAGCTTTCACGTCGTCAGCGCTTAGCGCAAGACCCTCGTTTGAAAAGCCACCTACGAATGTAAGCGCAGGGTGAGTTTTTGCAAACTTATCGAGTATTTGTGCTGGTGCGACTTCGTCGTCAGCGCTAATCGCATATAGTAGCTGGCCTTCAAGTGCTGACGTATCAGTATCTTTGTAGGTTTCTACCTGGCTCATTGCTACGCGAACCAGACGGTTCTTGATAACGGTGATTGTAACACCGGCTTCGCGAGCCATCGCACGTAGTTCTTGTAGATCAGCAACGCTTAGATCTTTGTATTGAGCGTAAACCGCCAACTTAGAATCTGTAAGCGCGCTCACCATACTGGCAACTAAAGCTTGTTTTTTATCACGTGAAATAGCCACTTGATAAACTCCTATTCTTTAGTTTGTTGTTCGACCACATTGTTAATGAACTGGTTCGACACCACATATAGAGGTAATACAAGATAGATTATCCTCGGTAGCATGATTAAACTTTCGTCGCTACTGTCTTTGGTAATGTCTAACTACGATGGTAGCATAACAGTAATCAGAACACAAGGGTTAATATTGACAAAATAATAGATATGGTTTATAATGTTACATATATGTCTCAACGAGTTAAAGTCGGTGGTGAAAAGTTCGATGACCTGTACAGACTTACTGCTGTAAACGGGAATATTCCGCATGCAAATCTTGACATGCTTCGTACGAGCTACGTAGCTACCCTACTTGAGCACGCGGGAGATACGGCAACGGATCTACCTCTAGTTATTGCAGAAAAACTTGTGACAATTGCTCTAAAGAAACAGGTAGATCAAGCAAAGAGTGTGGGGCTTAAAGTGCGACTTCCAATTGGGGTATCCTCTAGCCAAGAGGTCAAACGCGTTAGAAAGATCGCTTTAGAGATGGTAAGCGGAGGCATTGAAGTGGCATCATTTACACAACTTGGACAAAAGGACATGTTCCATTCAAGGGTAGGAAATGCCGTTGCTCGTAGTATTCGTGATGAAGCAAATATGCACGAAGCTCCTCTTGGGCGAAAGATATTTCGAATACCGGAGACTCCTTACGGTGATGATTCGGTGTCTGACTATGCGATTGTGACTACTAAAGCGAGCATTGCCCAACTTGAAGACGCAGAGCGTAGGATTGATGTTATAAGCAGACAAACTGGGTATATTGACATGTCGGAGATTGCAGATGAAGAGACTACTAAGTCGCTAAAGATCATGGGTCGGGTATATGATCTTGGATTACACCAGGGGCATAATACGTTGATTGATGACGCGCGAGCTAAGGTGGCTGAATTGTTTTTGGACTCAGAGGAGAGTCCGATACGTCCTGCGCTTGGATCTGTTTATCTTAAAATTTCACCAGCTGGCGAATCTCAGACTGAATCTGCTCAATTGAACGCATAGTACTGTCGGCATTGGCGCATTGAATTGATGCAAATTCATCTCTATATAACTGACACAATTCTTCATAGTTTGCTTTTGCTTTATCCAGATGGCTAGCATCTGCCTCATGAATATCTCGCTTCATGCTCGTGTAGGTGCGAGTTTCTTTTTTATCAACGTTTGTCTGCATGTGTTCGGAAGGCATAATAAGAACTATGCTTAAATCGGGTCTTGGAATGCCTAGAATGTCGTATTCGGTCAATTTTGTGCGTTCGTAAAAGGCCTTGCGCTTAGCTGGATCTTGAATCTTTGTTCCTTGATGCGCAAGATTCGAGGCTACATATCGGTTAGATATAACGACAGAATTCTGCTTAGCAAGGTGGTCTATGATGTCAATTTTAGCGGCATAGCGATCAAGTGCATATGGCAATGATCCCAGCTCGGCGGGCACATCGTCTGGCCCACCATAGTCGCCGTTTAGGTATCTTTCAACGTAATAAGCTGACGGCTCACCATAACGTGGAAAATCGGCATCATAAACATCTAGGCCCTTAGTACGCAGGTATTCCGAGAGCAGCTTTGCGTGCGTGCCCTTGCCTGAGCCGTCGCCACCCTCTATTGCAATAAAAAGTCCCATCTATTTCATTCCTGGTGCAAGGCCTGGAATAGCCGGTGCTGCTACTCGCTTGTCTTTGTAGGCTCGCGGCAGCATGTCTTCTGGCTTCCATGTACGAATAAGTTCTTCTAGGTTATCAGTGTGCTGGTATTTGCCACTCATGCCTTTGCGGCCATCGGCGTAGCCACCCTCAACCGGTCCGGTGTGATGGAAAATAAGCTGGCCAACGCGCTCACCAACTGGCAATACTACGCTTTCGTGCATGTTCAGATTGTAAATTTCTAGTGTGATTCGGTTAATATAGCCTGGATCAACCCAGCCAGCGTCAAAACAAACTGCAACGCCATTACGTCCCCAGCTTGAACGACTTTTAACTTCACAGGCGCCGCCATGAGCACGAATACCAACGAATTCGTGTGTGTGTGCCAGAATTCGTTCGCCTGGCTGCAATACGATAATCGGGTGGTCATCTGGAATGTTCTTAAAAAGTGCTACCCCATTCTTTTCGCACCATTCCTTGTGCGGAATAGCTTCGAGTGGGCCTTTAAAATAGCGCGCAACGTCTGACTCATCAAAAGGATTGTAGACGCCAGCTGCTTCGGGCTGGAATTCTTGTTTGTAGAAATAATGGCCAAGCGTAAAATCTAGACTTGCCTCAGACACATGGCTATCGTTAAATGGCACACTTACAATAGTTCCATCATTAATGGCGCTCCGGATTTCGGTGTTGCTATATACTCCCATAAACTTATGGTTATTGTAGCATAATTAGCGCTCAAGCAAGAGCAGATGTGTATGCTGGTGGCTGACCGACCTAGTTGTATCTTGCGGTGCACGGGCATATACCGAATAGCCTCGCTTCTCGTACACGGTCATTATGTGTAGAAGCTCGCGTGCTTCTTTGTCTGAAAATTCTTCAAAAATCGTATGATGACGCTTTGGAACAGCCATAAGATGATGCTTGACCGGTCTGTCATCCCACCGAGAGTATGGGAATAAAGCGTAAAGAATATTGAAATGTTTGAACGCCTCAGCGATTGATCGATCACCAAGGACGCAGAACGGGCATTCCTTGGGAAGGTTCATTTTGTAAGTATCGTATGCGGCAATTATTTTTGGATCGCGTGATGACATCCATTTTATGGTAGCATGAAGCTATGAAGATGATCATCGTAGGGATGGGTAAAAATCGTGAAATCGGCGCCAATCAAGATATGCCATGGAGTCGTGCGCTGCGTGATGATCTTATTAATTTTAAAAAACTCAGCTCGGGTAAGTCAGTAATTATGGGCTACCGAACCTTCGAAAGTATTGGCAAAAAACCACTTCCAAACAGACAAAATATTGTGGTGAGTCGTGAACCAACTGGAGTGGAGGGTGTTTTGACTGCTTACTCGCTCGAGGCAGCCTATGCTCTTGCTCAATATGATGTAGTTGTAATGGGCGGTGGACAGATTTATGCTGATGCAATTGATGATATGGATGTATTGTATGTCACAGAAATTGATGCAGAGTTTCCAGAGGCAACTGTATTTTTCCCGAAGATTGATCAGACTAAATGGCAAGAGACATCGCGTGAGCATCATGAGATTGATGAGCGAAATACATATGCGTTTGACTTTGTGAAATATGAGAGAAAAGTGTAGATATGAATGATCTTATGGCACCGCAGAAAGTAATAAAAAGCTCAATGCGGAAAACACTCTACTTATTATTCGTAAGCGCTGTGTTTGTGGCGGTTGGTATCTGGATGATTGTCGCTGGAGAAAACATAACAATAGGCTGGCTGTGTGTCGTATTTTTCGGACTTGGTATTCCGTTAAGTATATGGATGTTGATATCGCCCGTGCAGGTTATGCTTACAGAAGAAGGCTTTGTAGTTAAATCATTATGGGGACGTAACTTCAAATGTGCCTGGAAGGATGTAGATCATTTCTATATCTACAAGCAATCAGCTGCTAGTCTTGTTGGCATTGTATTCTCAAGCACTTATCATAAACAAGAAATCGGCCGCTCAATAGCAAAATCTGTTAGTGGACACGAGGCAGCTTTGCCTAATGGGTTGACAGTATCATCTGAAAAGCTTTGTGAACTCATGGAAGACTGGCGTCAAAGATATACTACACCGCAATAGGTGCTTTGATCGGTGGATCCGGATCGTAGTTTTCTAGTCGGATATCATCAAACGTGAAGTCGTCGATGTTTTTTACGTCTGGATTGAGCCAGAGTGTTGGCAATGTTTTCGGAGTGCGTGAGAGCTGCTCTTTTACTTGCTCGAAGTGATTGCTGTAAATGTGTGTATCGGCCAAAGTGTGCACAAACTCACCTTGCTGCAAACCAGTTACCTGTGCAATCATAGCGAGCAGTAACGAATAACTTGCTATGTTGAACGGCACACCTAGGAATGTATCGGCTGAACGTTGGTACATATGAAGACTTAATTTGCCGTTAGCCACATAGAACTGGAATAGGTTATGGCATGGTGGCAGGCCGCCGATTTCAACAATTTCATCGATTTCAGCTACATTCCACGCGCTTATAATAATTCGACGTGAATTCGGAGTTTTCTTTATCATTTCGATCGCGTTAGCAATTTGATCTATATGTCCTCCACTTTCATCTGGCCATTTGCGCCATTGAACACCGTAGACTGGGCCAAGATCGCCCCATTGTAAGGCAAACTCGTGATCAGTTGCAATTTTATTGATGAATTCTTTCATCTGAGATTTCCATTCATCAGAATTAACTTGAGGAATCGGAAGGTTATTTTTTTGTAAATAAGCTTTGAATGGCCATTCATCCCAGATGTGCACATTATTTTGAGCCAAATACTCAATATTGCCAGTTCCTTTTAGAAACCACAGCAGCTCATGAACAACAGAATTAAAGTAGAGTTTTTTAGTTGTGACGGCTGGAAAGCCGGCGGCTAAGTTGTAGCGAACTTGGCGGCCAAAAACACTACGGGTGCCAGTCCCAGTCCGATCGTTCTTATCTGTACCGTTATCTAGAATGTCTTGTAGTAAGTCAAGATACTGTCTCATGTCATTCCCCTATCTAATCTTAGTATGACATAAAATAGAGTAAAAACTTGTTGTGCTTTTAGGCTACAGAGTTTATAGTTTAAAGTACTCCGAGAAGGGGTGCTGCGAAAGCCAATGTGACCATCAGCCATATTGGTTAAAAGAACGCCGCCCCTTTTCGGAGCCATACCACCCCAGGGTTAAGTCTAAGACTGATCCTGGGGTAGATCATGGCTCTACTTGTAAAATAAAATACCACTACTTAGGTGGTATTTTATTGTCATTTTAAAACGTAACTAACTAACTATGTTTTCTAGTTTGATACCTGGGCCCATGGTTGTGCTTATGCTAGTTGACTTAACGTAAGCAGACTTAAGGCTTGATGGTTTTTGTGACTGCAAGCTATCAAAGAAGGCTTTGGCGTTCTGAGCAAGCTTATCGGCGCCAAATGATACCTTGCCAATGCTTAGGTGAACGATGGCTTGCTTATCAACACGGTACTCAACCTTGCCAGCTTTTGCCTCTGTAACCGCTTTGGCAACATCAGTTGCAACAGTGCCACTCTTAGGGTTTGGCATAAGACCACGAGGGCCCAACAGACGAGCGTATTTACCAAGCTTAGGCATGTACTGTGGAGTAGCAATCAATACGTCAAAGTTAAGCTCTTCTTTATCGAGTTGCTTAATGAATGTTTCGTCACCAACGACATCAGCGCCTGCTTTTGTAGCAGCTGCATGGTCGCTCTCTGGTGCAAATACGGCAACACGTATTGTTTTACCTGAACCGTTCGGCAAGGTAACTGTTGAGCGAATGTTTTGGTCGGCTTGACGTGGATCAACACCAAGGCGTACATGCACTTCTACGCTTGCATCGAATTTTACAGGACTTGTTTTTGTAGCAAGTTCAAGGGCTTCAGCAAGCGTGTATACTTTATTTGCTTCAATTTGCTCGGCGACCTTGCGATAACTTTTGCTGCGTCGCTCTAGGCGTGAACGAACTTTTGGAGCGGGTCCTTTCTTGCGCGCGACTTCTTCCTCGTCTTGTGAAGATGTATCACCTGCTACCTTACGAGCCTCTTTTTCGGCTTTTTCTTCAGCTTCACGTAAAGACTTTTCGCTTCGCTTGCCTGCTTTGGCGACAGTTGCCTCTTTTACTTCGTGTTTTTCAGCGGTAGCAATTGCTTCCTCGATTTCGGCAATCGTATTTTTTTCTGAAACTTCAAGCTTCAGCTCTGCTGCTTTTTCTAAAAGCTCGGCTTTTTTAGCCATAGAATTATGTAATCCTTTCTGTGGTACGAACGGCTACACTTATTTCAGGTAGCCTCCCAACATTGATAGTATCTTTTTATTATAGCACAAAATCTATAAAAATACTAACGTAGAACACTTAGTGTTCAGCTCTGCGGGCGCTCATAGAGCTTAGAATTGAAGCCGAAATTATAACAAGTCCAGCCACGCCTGCAATGGCTTCGGGGATGTCAAAAAATATACCAGAAAGTAAAACTACGGCCAGAACACCTATCGTGTAATGTGCTCCATGCTCAAGATATCGATAGGCATGCAGTACTTTGTGCTCTACCATAAAGATTGTTAGACTCCGTACCCACAAGGCGCCAATACCAAGTCCGATAGCAATTAGCAGCACGTCTTTCGTAACGGCGAACGCACCAATAACACCATCGAAACTAAAACTTGCATCGAGCACTTCAAGGTAAAGGAATGCCATAAAGCCGGCCATACCGCTTTTAAGTACTTTTGAGGTAGTTTTTTGTTGACGTCGTCCGAATAGTTCTGCTAAACCGTGGATGGCAATGTAGGTAGCAATACCTACTAGTCCAGCTGAAAGTGTTTGCTGTGGTTCATGATTCGTTGGAATAAAGGTAAGAATTACTAAAATAGCGAAACTTACGGCGCTGTAGAGCCACCATTTGCTCATGTCTTGGAGCGGTTTTTCTATAATATTTAGCCAGCGAACTTTACGTTTCGGATCAAAAAAGAAGTGAAGACAAAGCATTAATAGGAACATGCCGCCGAAGGCCGCGATTGAGACATGTGCCTCATTTAACTCTTTGGCATACTTCTCGGGTTGATTTAGCGCAAGGTTAACTACTGAGTCCATGGATAAGCCGGCCGTAACTGCAACGATGACAATCGGAAACACTAAACGCATGCCTACGACAGCAATCAATATGCCAACTGTTATAAAGATTTTACGCCAGAATTCACTAACACCAGCTAAAACCTTGGCGTTAATGATGGCGTTTTCGAAACTGAAAGTTATCTCTACCACGATGAGGATCGTTGCTATAATAAGCGCCTCGGTGCCTATAAACCCACCAATTAACCCAAGGCTAAGAAGAGTTAATACACCACTTATAAAAAAGATACGTAGCGGGTGGGTTTTGTGAGGAATTTTTGGCATTAGCTATAGTATAGCGGTTATGTAATCATTAGAGCAATCTGCTACACTCTAGCTTAAGTATGCTAAAGATTACTCCGGTTTCTAAACATCATCCGCTTCACTCACGGCGTCGCGTGGTTAAGCTGCCATTTGGAACTACACGGTTCTTGGCTGCGTTTGAGGGTATTGAAGGTGGATTCGCGATCGGTGCAAGTATTGTTGTGGCTCTCAGTTTCGCAGGAATTGAGCGTCATTTACTGTTTATTACGGCTATCGTGAGTATTGTGGTAAGTGGTTTTAACTCGGCCAGTGTGAAGTATAGCAGTGAGCACTATCTTGATGAGCTTGATGGTCGTGAAAAGAAGAATGCCTTTAGTCACTACTTTATTCCTTCACTGATTGAGTTCGTCTGCTACTTTGCCATCAGCTTTATATCGGTTCTACCACTTATATTTGTTAGGGATACTGCTATAGCAGTTACAATGAGCGTTTGTATTACACTGCTACTGCTTTTTATGGCAGGATTTTGGCGCGGTTTTATGCTGAAGACGAATGGTTTTCGCGACGGAATAGAGACTATTGTACTAGGGGTGGGTATAGTGGTGGTGGGCTTGGTAAGCGGCCTCGTAATACACTCTCTTTAAAGCCATAAGTACGCTATAATTAAAGGACCGATGCGTAACTATAAGCTTGTGATTGTGTCGAATCGTCTTCCTGTCAATGTGATACGGAAAGACGGCAAGCTTGAATTTGAACCTAGTTCCGGAGGCCTCGCCACTGCGATGTCTTCTTTATCGCAAGCAGATAAGGTGTGGGTGGGTTGGCCAGGTATCGCGTCTGATGACCTGAGTGATGATGAACGTCAAACGATAGTGACTGAGCTTGAGAAACATGATTGTCATCCGGTGTTTTTAACCCGTAAACAAGTAGAGCTATTTTATGAAGGCTACTCAAATGATACATTGTGGCCACTATTTCATTACTTCCAGTCACTCACACATCACAAGATTGAATATTGGGACGCTTATATTGAAGTTAACCAAGCGTTTGCTCAAGCTGCCTCTGAATTAGCCGCTTCTGATGGTTCGGTTTGGGTGCATGATTATCATCTAATGATGGTACCTGGTGAGCTGCGTAAGATCGCACCCCGCCTGACAATTGGTTTTTTCCTTCATATTCCCTTCCCATCATTTGAGATTTATCGATTACTACCACAGCGCAAAGAACTACTTGAGGGCTTACTGGGTGCTGATTTGATAGGTTTTCATATTTATGATTACGCCAGGCACTTCATGTCAAGCTGCTTGCGGCTGCTTGGGCTTGCTAATCATCGGGGGGTGATTGAGTATGATGGTCGTTTAATCAAGACTGACGCCTATCCTATAAGTATTGACTATCAGAAGTTTCAGGCTGCTCTAGGAAAGTCAGAAACCAAAAAAGCCATGAGCGCCCTAAAACAACAATATAAAGATAGCAAGATAATCGTTTCGGTTGACAGACTTGACTACAGCAAGGGTATTCCGGAGCGACTTGAAGCTTTCCGTATGTTACTGCAGCACTATCCGAAGTGGCAGGGCAAAGTTCGTCTTGTGATGGTTGCCGTACCTTCGCGTACGGAGGTGAAGACCTATCAAGAGCTGCGTGATACGATTGAGCAAACTGTCAGTCGGATCAATGGCGAGTTTGGAACAGTTGACTGGATGCCTATTTCGTACCAATTTCAAAATCGTCCGTTTGAGGAGGTCGTGGCGTTATACGCAATGGCAGATGTTGCACTTGTTACACCGATTCGTGATGGCATGAACCTTGTGGCCAAAGAATATGTAGCTTCCAAGCAAGGGCGTTCAGGCGTGCTTATTTTGAGTGAGATGACTGGAGCAATCGATGAACTGCCAGAGGCACTGAGCATTAATCCGTCCAACACGGAATCAGTAGCAAACGCTATGAACGAAGCACTCATAATGGGAAAACGTGAACAACAACGTCGTCTTGGTGATATGCAACGACGCCTAAAAACATACACTGTGCAAGTGTGGAGTTCAGATTTTATGAGCGACCTGGAAGCGGCGGCTGAAATTCGCGACGGTAGACACCGCAAGCAGATGACTCTGATTGACCAGAATAACTTAAAAATGGCCTACGCAAATGCCAGCTCACGACTCATAATTCTTGACTACGATGGAACATTGAAAGATTTTGTACCAAGCCCACGCGCACTACTGGCTCGTCCCTCTCTTCGTCTGCGTCGTATATTAAAGCGCCTGAGTGCTGATAATCGAAACCACTTGGCTATCGTAAGCGGACGACCCAAGAAGGCACTCGAACGTTGGTTTAGAGGTCTGAACATTACGCTTGTGGCCGAGCATGGTGCGTGGACGCGATACGAGGGTAAGTGGTCAAAGGTAGATAGTGATTTCAATCACGTGAAAAAGCAGTTAAAGCCAATTCTTGAAAAATATGCATCACGAACAGCCGGTGCTGAAGTCGAAGAAAAAGATTACTCACTTGTATGGCATTATCGAAACGTAGTTCCGGAGCTTGCCTATGTAAGGGCAAATGAGCTAAAACGTGAGTTGGTTCATGCGGTTAATGATGAAGAAGTGGGCGTGTTTAGTGGTGAAAAAGTCGTTGAGATAAAGCCAATTGATATTAATAAAGGTCATGCGGTTGATGAGCTTTCGGGGATGTATCCATCAGAATTTATTCTAGCTGCTGGCGACGATTATACTGATGAAGACATGTTCCATACTTTGCCTCGTGAGAGCTACACAATTAAGGTTGGAACAGGCCGGACTAAGGCTCGTCATCAACTACGAAGTGTCACAGATATTACACGTCTCTTAGAAGAACTCTCGCAACAATAAAAACAGCACCTGTAGTGGTACTGTTTTAGGAATGTGTGTTTTGTTCGGTATTTAGTCGGTTACTTCTACACCCATTGAGCGTGCAGTACCGGCAATTACCTTAATACGACCATCTTCATCGATAGCGTTAAGTTGATCTTTTTTGATTTCAGCAATCTCGGCGAGTTGAGCACGGCTAATCTTGCCTACTTTTTCGCTATGTGGTTTGCCACTGCCCTTCTTGATACCGGCTTTTTCACGAATCATATCATCAACAGGCTGACCAAGACTCTTCCAGTCAAAGGTACGATCTTCGTATACTTTGATGTGAACAATCACGTCTTTGCCCATCAGATCCTTAGTTGCATCGTTGAACGGATTGATGAAATCCATCATGTTTAGACCCCACTGGCCTAGAACTGAACCAACAGGGGGGCCGGCGGTTGCGCGACCAGCTGGAATACGTAATTTCAAATTACCAATTACTTTTTTTGCCATAAATTTCCTTTTAGATTACTGCTATAAAATTGAAGCATTTAGCAGTGCGTAACAGTAGCTACTATACTACGATTCTTGCTTTGCTGCAAGCACGTCTAAGCGCCTGGTTGCTTCATCCTGATCAATCTCGCCGCGCTCAAATTGGGCTTGAACCTCTAGCATGTCTGGAGAAACTTTCATCTGCGACCCTTCGTCATACCATGTATCGGCTTTCGCGCCAGTCGGAGTTTGGCCTCCATTATCCAATGCTGCATGAAACTCAATTTGAGGCTCTGATAATGTCATACTTACACTTTCTTTACTTGAAGGGCATCAAGTTCAACTGGTGTGTCACGACCGAACATGCTGACCATAACCTTAATTTTGCCTTTTTGAGTGTCAATTTCGGCAATCGCACCGTCAAAGCCTTTGAACGGTCCGTCAGTGATTGAAACCACCTCACCAGCAGCAAAGTCGATATTGTGCTTAGGGTCTTCAACGCCCATGCGCTTTTTGATCTTACTGATTTCACTATCAGATACGGGTGTTGGTTCTGTGCCGCTTCCTACAAAACCGGTAACGCCAGGTGTATTACGTACGATATACCAGGTTTCGTCGGTAAGCTTCATTTCTACAAGTACGTAGCCCTGGAAGATTTTACTTTCGACAACTTTTCGCTTACCGTTCTTGATCTGAATCTGCTTTTCTTTTGGCACCATTACGTCAAAGATCTTGTCGGCCATGTCGACTGCGTTAATACGCTGTCTAATACTATCGGCAACTTTTTCTTCGTAGCCACTATAGGTGTGTATAGCGTACCATTGTCTGGTTGAGTCGTATCGGTTCTTACTCATCTAAAATATCCTTTTCTTATTTCAAAATTTGTTCAAATATGAACTTATCACCTGCATCAAGGAGCGTAATTAAAACTACAAAGAAGGCGGCAAATAGCAGCACAGCACCTGTTAAGCTCCATGTAGCTGAACGAGTTGGCCAGTGTACTTGACGAAGCTCGACCCAGGCACCCTTGAAATAGCCGCCAATTCGGCCAAGAATACCCCATGAACGCTTAGTTTCACTGGTAGTAAGTTTTTTGCCACTTGCTTTTGCTGGCTTTGTATTTTGCTTTTTAATAGCTTTATTACCGTCATCACTTGCAGTGATTCGGGTTACTTTGGTCTTATCTTGAGTTTTGCTCACGCTGGTTTGCTCCCAATTTAAAAGTCTGCTTGCAAGCAGACTGTCAAGACCCACTATAAACTACTCCCCGCACAAGGTCAATGGTACAATAGCCACAGTGCTTGTAACTATTCTTTTAATAACTTCATCGTTGGCAGGTATTTGTTTACTAACACGCACAATATGGGCTCTTGGTAGGTTTGCCTATCGCCCTGTTAAGAGCACTAACGTAACTACCGTACCAACGATTTCGGTTTGTATTGCAGCTCGCAACGAAACTCATGCTCTAACAGAGTGTTTGGAGCGAGTCTTAAAAAGCGATTACCCAAAGCTTGAAATTCTTGTACTCGACGATAGCAGTAGTGATGATACTTCACTAATTATCAAATCGTTTGCTCACGCTGGAGTACGATTCGTAGCTGGAAGTCACCTACCCGATGGGTGGCTAGGCAAAAATCATGCATATCAGACACTGATTCAGGAATCGAGTGGTGAATATATTTTGTTTCTAGATGTAGATACGACAATTGGCTCAACTTCAATCACGCAACTAATGGAGCAACTACTCGTGCATGATAAAGCAATGCTTTCTGTCTTGCCTCGCCGTAATGATACACAGCACGTCAGTGCATTAATCGGAACGATGCGCTATTATTGGGAGCTACTACTTGGTACAAGCAAGAGCCCGCCTGCAGCCAGTGCAATATGGATAGTTCGGCGAACGATGCTAATAGAAGCAGGGGTTGGGCTTAATAACTACAGTATGTCGATTCGTCCCGAACGACACCTTGCTCGTCAGCTGCAGCGTAAAAAGTTATATTACTATTTAATTGGAACTCAGCAGCTTGAAATAGGTTTTGAGAAACGACTTTCGTCGCAATATGAAACTGCACTACGCCTCTACTATCCTATGAGCGGCCGTACTAGTATTCGATGGTTCGTGAGTTCTCTCTTTCTGCTTATTCTACTCACACCGCTCTTGGTAGGGTTTATTATGTGGCAAAATCTTATACTTAGCAGCTGGAGTTGGCTGGTGACGCTGATTGTAGCTACTGCATTTGGCCTCTTTACTGCCAGAACATACGGCGGTACATTGCGTATAGTTAGGATTTTATTAGGGCCTTTTCTTGTTTTGCAAGAATTGGCTCTGCTTTTTATAAGCCATTTGACGTATAGACGTGGCAAGGTTACTTGGAAGGGTCGTTCAGTACATGCTCAACCGAATAATCACGATGCAATTCAGCTAAGCGAATAGACATAGCAATTCAAGATGCTATAGGTAAACTAAAACTAAATATTGAGCCATGATTCAAGCGACTCTTTAGTTCGATAGTTGCCCCCATTTTCTTGGCTAACTTGCGGGTTACGTACAGACCAAGACCGGTTCCGCTTGTCTCTCTGGTTCTGTAATCCTCTGAGCGATAAAATTTATCGAACACCTTAGCTTGGTCGCTCTTGCTGATACCGATACCGGTGTCAATTACAGAGAAGTGAACCTTATTATCGCGGCGGGTGACAGCAAGGGTGACGTGGCCTTCCCTCGTGTACTTTATGGCGTTAGTAATGAAGTTTTGTAGCAACTCATGAAGATAGAGCCGGCTAACTTCCACCGAGCCAACCTTTGGTGTTATCTGTAGATTGAAGTGAAGACCGGCTTTAGTGGCCTCAGGGCTGTATTCGCCGTATAAGTCGTGTGCAAGTTGTTCTACATCAATAATTTCGGTTTCGGATGAAACGCCTCGTTCAGCGCGAGAGAGTGTACTCAGATCGTTTACCATCTTTGCTAAGTAGACCACTTGCTCATGGGCTTCGTTAAGGCTTTTTTCAAGAGCTGATCTATCGGCAACATTACGATCGAGCATTAGCTGAGCGTTGCTTATTGTTCCCTCGGCAACGGTCACGGGCGTGCGTAGCTCGTGACTCACTACGCTGATAAATTCATCACGCTCTTCCTCGAGACTCTTTATGCGTGTTATATCACGAGCAATCAGTATATATCCTTGGCTAGTTCCAGAGGGGTCAACAGTAGAGAAACTACTGCGAATAGGTGCATAGGTTAGCTCAAGACGCATGATATCTTCACCCGAACGCATGCGTAAACTGTCATTAATTGTTACGGTGTGAACCGGTTTGATCATCTTAAACAGATCGACACGCTTACCATCCTCATCTTCAAGCTTAAAAACGGTGTTTAATTTTTTACCTTCAACGCTTGCGTTAGTGTCAAGAAGGTTCAAGCCGGCGGCGTTATAAAGTCGAATAATACCAGCAGTATCGATGCTAAAGACTGCATCCGCAAGGTTATTAACAATGGTCAAAATCTGTTCGTGTTCAATCCCGCCCGATTCCATACGGTTAATTATAGCACCAGTAAACTGTGCTGGTGATTACACGCTCGGGGTGTGAAGCTTGAGTAGTTTTCGGTGCTGCTTATAGCTCGGATCGGCTTTAGCAACTTCATTCCAAAAATCGATAGAATGATCCAAATATTTAGTGTGGCATAGTTCGTGGATTAATACGTAGTCAATCAGTTCAAAAGGTAGCTTCATCAAACCAATGTTTAAACTAAT
>JALRBJ010000013.1 GCA_023257815.1 Candidatus Saccharimonadia bacterium
GATTGGCGCGGTAAGTCTATTGCTGAAAGCTTCTTCGCACCAAATACATTATCTACTGCAATTACCTGCTTGTTTCTTTGTTTCATCTCTTCAATAAATTCGTCGACTGTTTGGTAATAGTGCACGTGCAGATACTTGTCGGTTGCCATTGCACCGCGTTTATTCCATTGTCGTCGACCAATCACATGAACAGTTCGCACTCCGAATGCATTCGCGCTCCGTACGATCGTGCCCATATTAAAATCTCGCTCTAGATTTTCGATTGCAATTTCAAGCCCGCTATCACTACTATCGAGCTTCGCTATGATTTCAGCTTCAGATAAGCCCTTAAACTCATCAATCACATTTCGAGTATCACTATTCATCAACACTCCCCACGGGCTTCGCGGTCCACTGATTAAGCGGCACATCAAACGCTGCAAGTGCAACTTGTTTTACATTGGCGTTAATTTCCTGATCGGACATCACGGCAATCTCATCATATGTCATCCAGCGTAAGTCAGTAGATTCGCCTTCAGCAGGCAGACCGGCAGGGTCTGACATAGCTGTAAAAACGTAGGCTAGATCAGTATGGTAATGGTCCAGCCCTGGAAGCGTATGCGTATTTATATTGAACGGTATAGGGAGGGCGATAGCACCAGTAAGTGAACTTATTGCCCAATCTGGCTGAAGGACACTTAGTTGATCTTTGGCGTAGCCAGTCTCCTCCTCAATCTCATGTAACACTGCTTGCCACGGGTTTTCATGAACCTCCACGTGGCCACCAGGTTGCATAAGCATTCCTAGCTTCTTGTGCATATGAAGTAACATCTGCGGAACAGAGTTGGCAGTCCTAAAAATAAGTGCGCTGGCTGTAATATCGTGCTGCCCAGCATCTGTATGAATATGAGGCATAAGAACTCCCTTACTTCACCAAAAATACCTACTTTAATAATATCAAATGTTATAATTCTTCGTAGTATGCACGAGTGGCGGAATTGGTAGACGCGCTAGCTTCAGGTGCTAGTGCCCTTCGGGGCGTGGAGGTTCAAGTCCTCTCTCGTGTACCAAATACATGGCTTACCGCTATTAATATTGTTTAACCTTTTGATTTTTAGCACTTTATAGGATAATTATTTCAATCGTTACCAAACTTCGACTTTACGGAGGTGAGGGCGATGACCCTCGACATTGCGGATATTGTCATCGTTGTGACCATCGTGCTCCTCTGGCTGTGGTGTTCATCAGGCCTGTGGTGGGCAATGACCGTGACCAACGAGCGTCAGTGGTTTGAAAAGACACTCGTACGTCGTATTATCACGGTGATCGTGGGACCCGTTTCGTTGTTCATGATCATCTTCGTGGCGTTCAGGAGTGGAAACAAGAGGATACGAGGAGCAGACAGCTAGCACACTCAATCCAACATCAAGGGTCATGTCCTGCGTTACCGCACTAGAGCAACTGGCTCTGCGGTAACGTAGGGCTTTTTGCTTTGCTTTAATAATCTCTTAGTCTGTATAGTTTCTTGTTATGCGTTCGTTCAACGAGACGACTACTTCATAATTGATCGTATTATACATAGCTGCCACATCATCTACAGTAATACCCACTGGCTCATCTTTACCAATCAACGTCACCGTATCACCCACCTTAACGTCACTAATATCAGTCACATCAACTACTGTCTGATCCATGGATACGCTGCCTACTATCGGCGCGTATTGGCCATGAATAATAACCCGACCAGCGTTACTGGGTGAGCGCCGCCAGCCATCACCATAGCCAATTGGAATGAGTGCTAGTTGACTCCTACGACTTGCCGTCCAGCGACGATTGTAACCCACCGATTCACCTGCTTCTATTGTTCGGGTAAGGACTACTCTTGACTCAAGAAATAGTACCGGCCGAAGATTGGTGGCTGCAGCATCATAGTTACTATGACCAATCGTGAAAGGATTCAGCCCATAGGTAATCAGTCCAGGTCGCACCATCGTAAAATGTGTCTCATGCAGTGCAATGGTTGCTGCGCTATTGGCACAGTGTATAAGCTTTGGCCGCAATCCTTTTTGATCAAGCCGCTCAAGATAGTTCGTGAATTTAGCCAGTTGATCTGAAGTAAAGTCACTATTAGCTGTCTCGGATTCTGCAAAATGAGTATAAGTTCCTTCAAGTTCAAGATTTGAGCACGTACTTATCTGTTCTACCAACTGCACGGCGTCTTCAAGATCACAGCCCGCTCTATGCATACCGGTATCGACTTTCAAGTGCACTTTCACTATCCGATCTTTGGTTTCCGCTATTTCGTTCAGTGCTTCAACGAAAGCACCGTCCATAACTGTAATAGTAGCATTGTGCTCCAGCGCGTCAGCAATTGAATCAGAGTCAATGTAACCGAGTAGCAAGATAGGGGTAACGACACCAGCTTTACGAATACGCTTAAGTTCGCCAATTGTTGCTACACCAAGGTAGTTTACACCAACGCTAGCAGCCGCAAGAGATACTTGTTCAAGTCCATGGCCATAGGCGTTAGCCTTGACGACCGCCATAAGTGCCACATCTTCACCAATAGTCTGGCGAATCCACAGTAAATTGTGTTTATAATTTGCCAAGTTAATCTGGGCTCTAGTTATCCTATCAGGCATATGTCTTTATTATAAATCACGTTATTGGCTAGAATTTTGCAAGATATCCGGTAGCAGCCGGCCCATCATACTCACTGCGCAGTTGCTTTGCAAGATCACGAGCAGTCGTATCGTGCTTTACGCCAGGGTTCAGAGTGCCATAGGGATCAAAGATGTCTTTCAGCTTCTTGAATAAATCTTGATGCTTATCTGATTCAAGCCGCAATCCAGCGCCCAATCGACCATCACCGCTTGCACCGTACGGTGCGCCATCAATTTTCCTCACCATCGCCGATAGTTCGCCTGTAAGCTTAAACAACTTTTGCTTATCGGCTACGGTCGCCATGCGTATAAGTGGTCGAACATACCACAGTTCATCACTTGGTCGCCCATAGAGTGCGAGTACCATATGGTGTTGCTTAGCCAGCGCATCAAGCCCATCAGAAAATACATCAAAACGATCCATCGGTACATACATACCGTCAAGCACAGGCGGTGATGAGAAGTCTTCTTTTTCGGGGTTGAGCAGCCAATAGGTAACTGAGCTAAGTGCTCTTAGGTCACTGTTCATGTAATCTTCATCGCCTACTACAAAGGCATCAAACGACTTTAACCGTGAGCTTAGTTTTTTCATCTTCTTCTTGCGGGTACGCTCGTTAAAATCATTAATCGTAACTGCAATAACAGCAGCTACTTCACCTAGCTCATTTAGTGCATCATCGTAAAAACGAAACGTTTTACCAGCCAAGGTGGCAGCTTCAAAATATTTGGCATCAATGTACTCAACTGCAGCCGGATCAGCATCCTCGATTTCATCGAGTGCATCACGCGCATCAGCCCGTTTACTAAAAACTGCAACTATCATTGCCGGATTCTGATTTACGAAATCTGCTTTTAAAATCATCTCTGAAATAACACCCAAGCTGCCTTGGCTGCCTACAAAAAGTGGGGTAAGGTCAAACGAACCGTTCTTCTGCTTTACGAGCTCAAGCCCTGCATAGCCCTCATGATCAAGTCGATCATCGTCATACACCATCTCATCAAGCAGGTCGGGGTTATCTTCAATCAAGGCAGCCACACCACGGTACACTTCACCTTCAAAATTCTGCTGACCTTTTTTCTTTTCAAGTTCGCGTTTCGATATGCGCTTTGTCTGCAGTACATCGCCGTTAGATAATACGACTTCAAGTTGATCAACATACTCAATTGCATTACGCTGAGCCGCAACAGCACCGCCTACGGTTGCAAGCTGGTGATCCCATCGCAGTTCCGGAATTGCGGTACCATGCAGTGCTAGCGCGTTCGACAAAGCATTAATAGTTACTCCTGGTTGTAGGCGGATCAGCTTTTGAGAATGATCATATTCAAATACACGGTTCATATGTGGCATGGTAGCGATTATCATACCCCCACCTATAGCGGCACCTGTAGTATCACTACCTGCACCTCGCGGCACTAGTGGTACGGTATGACCTTTTTCAGCGAGCTGCCATGCAAAACGAGCAATTTTACGAATGTCGCTTGTAGCACGTGGATAAGCCACCATATCTGGCGTGAAGTGTAGCACACTACCATCGTTCTGATACGCCTTACGAATACCTGGTGATACAAACACCTCCCCAAGCATGTGCGTATTTAAGTAATGTGCGATTTTATTCATGCAGTAGCCCCTAGTCGTCCCATTTGCTTCTTATGATAGCACAAGCAGTATAGACTTTGCCTCTTTTTATATTTAAGGTGTTCTGGTATAGTTGTACGGTACCTACGCGGATGTGGTGGCTACGTGAAACGTAAATAATCGTAGACACGCATGCGTCAAAAGTCCTCGAATGACTATAAACTACGACGTACATTTAATTACTACCTACGCGGATGTGGTGGAATTGGTAGACACGCATGCCTTAGGAGCATGTGCCTTCGGGCGTGAAGGTTCAAGTCCTTTCATCCGCACCAAAGAAAAAAGAGCCTAGTACGGCTCTTTTTTCTTTGGTATTGCCTGTTATACGCCCCATTGCTTCGCTTTAGCAAGTAATTCATCTTGAGATAAATCATCAATACGCATAGCAAAGAACCATTCAAAACCATATGGGTCTTTTAATATCGCCATCAAATCCCCATGGAACTGCTCTTTAATAGGCGCAATAATTATTGCGCCAGCTTCAACAGCACGCTGCACGAATTCGTGCAATTTAGGTACATAAATAAGGACTTCCATCGGAACTCCACCAATCGTGGCAGGGCTTAGAAAGTTCATTTCTTTTAGCTCCTCACGCACCATAATTGTCGCACCATGAATCTTTAACTCTCCATGCGCTAGCTTATTATCATTTCTATCAATCGACACCACCTCTTCGGCACCAAATGCTTGTTTGTAAAACTCCATAGCTTTATAGCCATCAATTACGTTCAAATACGGAATCGCCGTGTTGCTGTACTTTGCTGGAATTGCAGAACTATCTGTCATATTCACTCCTTATGATTACTTATCCTTTCTATTGTAGAAATATAGACGTAATCACGTCCAGTAGTGTTATATACAACATTTCAGGTCACCCTAAGAAAACACCCCGTGCCGCCCCCGAAGGGGCTTAGGCACAGGGTGTAGGTTTTTGACCACAGCGGCCAGGATCAGCAATCCGGGCCGTGGTCATGGTTCTCGGACCTCTCAACGTCGAGCGATGCCGTGAAACCATGCGGAACATCCGGATCACGCACGGCGCCGATATCACTGAGCTCACCGTGTCGAACACGGGGTGCTTGTGCGATCAGCGAGGCCTTGTGAGTTTCCTCACGATTCTCAAACGTCATCGCGGCATATCCTTTCGAACAGAACAGGATGACAACTTGCCATCCTGTTTTTATTATACCGCTTATGCAATAGATTGTCAATATCTACGAGTAAAATAAAAACGCCTCTACTCGACGTCTCGGCGGTAGAGGGTGAGATTCAAGTTTCCATAACTACGATTGTCCACCACAACAACTCCGGTCCTGGAAGGAACCTCACCCTTACCTGGATGCGATAATACCATAAGCGCGCTTGGTTTGAGTAGCCCTAGCAGCTTTGTGACTGTGGAAAACTGAACGTCATTATAGGGAGGATCAGCGAAGATGATGTCGAATCCCTCTTTATTTTCGGTAGTATCCATCCAGTTCGAAACTGTTGTTTTAATTACTTTGGCATCTTCTATACCAAGCAAATCAACGTTCTTTTGGATGATTTTAGCTGCGATTCTATCTTTTTCGATAAACACAACTTGGTTGGCACCACGGCTCATCGCCTCAATACCCAAACTCCCAGAACCGGCAAATGCATCGAGGACGCGTGCTCCTGCTAGTTCAGCCGCAATACTATTAAACAAGGCGTTACGGGCCCTCTCGCTCATAGCATGCGTAGTGTGACGATCCGGTGCATCAAGCGTTCGACCACCATATTTACCAGCAATTACCCTAATATTCATATCGCAGTATCCGATTCATTAATTGCTACCAACCAGCCTAGCATAACAATCCTTACAATTTCTGGTACAAGAATATTCTTTGTTTCGCTGGCAAGATGTCTTGTCCAGCCTTTTGTAGCAAATTCTTCATACATTTCCATAGATGATATCTCTCTTAAAGATTTGTCGAACTGATCATCAAAGCTTTTACGACTTGTTACCTTGGTAAGATTTGGAAAAAAACTAAAGGTATCGAATCGCATGGTAGCAATTGCGGCAGCAACTCCCCATTCAAAATGTAAGTGAGTTGTCATTACTCCTTTTGCGCCCCAATATTCCCAGTTATTTCGTACAGCTTGCCGGCGAGTCTTACCAGGTATAATCAGCTTCTTACGCGTCGTGTTACGTTCAACTCTGCCACTAGCGCCATGAAGCTGACTAAGCTTATCTTGCAATGGATAGTGGTGAGCTGGTGTCAATCCATCTGTAATAGCGTGTGCAAGCCATGCAGCCTCAAACGCCGCACGTTCTTGATCGCTACTACCTAAAGCGACCGCAAGATTGGAGATATGATCGTGAATCATGGCGCCAAGCTCACTACCAGTAATTGATTGATTAGGTTCGATAAAGTGCCAAGGCTCATCAATACCAGGACGCTTTCGCTTTAGTCCATCTGGACCATTCGCGCCTTCAAAGTGAAGAATCTCTCTGATATTAGGAAAGTTTGACGGAAGCATGCCCCGACGTGCCAAGTGGCGCCTAGCAATCCGGTCCACTTTCTGATGAACGCCCATGATACGTCCGGATTTGGTGTGAATAGTTGTGCCAGAATACATAGCTATTAGTTAAGAGTTGTCAGGCGTTGATATTTTTCAACATTTGCCGACAACTGCTTATATTGTAGCAAGTCATCTTCGCTCTGGATAAACTCATCAGCTGCCCGTTGAGCCTTGGCAATTAGTCTGGTATCAGCAAGGGATGCGATTTGTAAGTTTAATGCACCGTGCTGAGCACGACCATACACTTCACCAGGACCACGTAGGGCGAGATCGACTTCGGCCAAATAGAAGCCGTCGTTTGATTTTTCAACTTCACGAAGTCGCTGCGATGGTTTCTTTGTATCACTTGTCACAAGATAACAATAACTCTGATACGACGACCGTCCAACTCGCCCGCGTAATTGATGCAACTGGCTTAAGCCATATTGCTCGGCGTCTTCAATCATCATGACAGTCGCATTAGGTACGTCCACACCAACCTCAACAACAGTCGTACTTACCAAAATATCAATTTCATGTGCGAGAAACTGCCTCATGACCGCTTCTTTTTCGGCCGGCTTTAGTTTGCCGTGCAGTAAATCCATGCGACGATGACCAAAAATAGAGTTCTGTAGTTTTTTATATTCAGCTTGAACACTTTTTGCTTCATTAACCGGATTGTCATCGATGAGCCTGCAGACTATATATGCCTGTCTTCCCTGTTGAAGCTGAGTATCGATTGCCAGATATAGCTCTTTTCGACTAACCGGTGACCAGATTTTTGTTTGAATCGGTTTGCGATCAGCGGGCTTTTGATTGATAATCGACACATCAAGTTCGCCGTACACAGTCAGTGCCAGACTTCGTGGAATTGGTGTAGCCGTCATTGATAGGAGGTGTGGCATGCGCTTGGATTTATCTAAAAGACGCTGTCGCTGTTGCACGCCAAAACGGTGCTGCTCATCGATCGCCACCAATCCTAGTTTATGGAATTGCACGCTTGGCTCAAGTAACGCGTGAGTTCCAACGATTACGTTCAGTGAGCCATCCTTTAGATTATCAAGCAACGCTTGCCTGTTTTTGGTCTTTACGGCTCCAGTAAGTAAGCCCACCGTAACGCCATATTGCTCAAGTAGATCAGCCATGGTTCGAGCGTGTTGCGTCGCTAGTATCTCAGTTGGTGCAAGTATTGCAACTTGATAGCCAGCATTCACAACTTGACGAGTAGCAATTGTTGCAACAACCGTCTTGCCTGACCCAACATCACCTTGCAACAGCCGATTCATGGGACTTTCACCACTGATATCTTGTAGAATATCCCAAGCTGCTCGTCGTTGGGCGTCAGTTAGCGTAAATGGTAGCGAATCAACAAACGTCTTAATGACGCTAGACTCAAAATCAATCTTCCAACTTTGCAGCCGAGCATTAGCTTGTTTGTTAAGACGTGACGCCAGAAGTAACTCAAATAGTTCTTCAAACGCCAAACGTTCGCGTGCCTTCTTAACATCGTGTTGAGTGGTAGGAAAATGCATCCCCATAAGTGCCTGGTTGATTGACACAAGCTTTTGTGAGCTTACAACGGCAGCCGGCAGCGTCTCGGGCAACATAGTAATGAGCGACCTTAGCTCTGTCAGTATTTTGCGTACGAGCTGGCTCTTTAATCCCTTAACGGCCGGATAGATTGGTAGCAGCCGATCGGTTTGGATTGGTAACTCATTCACCTTTTCGGCGCTTGGGTTAGTTAGCTGATATTTGTTGTAGTTAAACTCAAATTCACCCGAAAAGAAAAACTCCTGCGCTGAATCTTTCAGTTGGGTCATACGATATGCTTGATTAAACCAGACCGCTTGAAGCTTGCCGGAATCGTCTGCAAGTATTGCCGTAGTTACTTTGATTCCCCGCCGGACATTTCGCGTTGTGATTGATTCGCATCGTGCGCGTATTGTTCGTTTACCAGGAGCAAGGTCAGCAATTTTTGTTACTTCAGAAAAATCTTCATGCTTTCTTGGCAAGAAGTACAATAGGTCTTTGACTGTCCTTAAATTACTTAGTTCGAACTGTTCAGCCGTCCTTAATCCAACGCCTTTAATGTGTGTTAGAGGCGTTTGTAAATTCATACTTACTTTCTTAACCGAAATGTATCAACTATTCGGTAACTCCAAGAATACCCCTTAAAACAAACGCTGTGTCTTCCCAGCGGTCAACTTCGATTGTATCTATACCCATAGCTTTAACAGGATAATCGTTGCCGCCTTCCTGCAACTTGTCGCCAATAAATAGGATCTGCTCCTGATTTACATCGATTGCCTCAATAAGCTTGCCCATTCCATATGCTTTATCAATACCTATACGGGTGATGTCTATGCTTGTACTACCCCCTAGGCGAACTTCAAGATCAGGCAGTAAGTCTGCGACTTTTTGCCGTAGTACTTTTTTTGCTTCCGCATTCTTTTCAGCCCAGGCATACTTACTTTCAGGCGAAGCCTGTTGGCCA
This sequence comes from Candidatus Saccharimonadia bacterium, assembly GCA_023257815.1. Taxonomy (GTDB): domain Bacteria; phylum Patescibacteriota; class Saccharimonadia; order Saccharimonadales; family Saccharimonadaceae; genus UBA1020. Next base: position 9,293 of record JALRBJ010000013.1, read on the forward strand.
AGCGCAGAGTAAGTCACCTGACTGCCACGATCTTCAATAATATCTCCCGCAGGACTTTCTTCCCAAAGACCAACCTCACGAGCACTAGATTCGAGAACGGTAATGATCTGTTTTTTCTGAGATTCACTCAAATCCTCGGCGTATTGTAGTGCCCAATCATTTTTTAACTCATCATAACGATAGTACCGCGTGCCGCATGTCGGCATCAGATGTAATCTATTCAGTAAATGTGATGGTGCTTCTAGCCTGTCAACTACTTGACGTTTGAATTGTTCAAATTTGCCACCAGATATAATGCATACATCGTATGTATTAAGTAATTCGATAAGCAATTGACCCATCTCGTCTGAAATTGGTGATTTTGTAATTGCTAATGTGTCGTCTAAATCAAATGCTATAACTTTTTTCATACAGTTATCATTGTAGCAACTTACTTAACCAGGATGAAGCTATTCTTGCCTTTTTTAATGATACACTGCTCAGTTAGCATCTGGTCATTAGCGATCTTGTGGCCGTTAATCGATATTGCCCCATTACTTATTAGTCGACGAGCATCGCCTAGGCTTTTTGCGTTGTCTGTTTTCACTAGCGCATGGCTCACCATTTCTGAACCGTAGTTTTGACCGTCTTGTGCAGTGGGCACCAGTTCAACCACAGGAACTTCAATAGCCAACTGATCAATATCGTCTTTAGACAGTGTCATAAAATTAGCAGCACCAAACAGTACATTGGTAACTCGCTCAACTCCGTCAGTACGCGCATGCCCATGCACTAAGTTAGTAACTTCTGCAGCAAGTCGCTTCTGTAATATACGCTGATTCGGAGCATTTCTATGCTCGTTTATTAAGCCCTCAACTGTTTCACGATCAAGTAATGTATATATCTTAATCAAATCCTCGGCCGTTTCATCGTCGACGTTGAGCCAAAATTGATAAAACTTGTACGGACTTGTCTTGCTTGGATCAAGCCAAATCGCTCCGGCTTCAGACTTACCGAACTTAATACCAGTCGACTTATTAATGATAAGCGGTGTAGTAAACACGTGTGCTTCCGAACCTTCAAGTCGACGAATTAGCTGAACTCCGCTAATGGAGTTACCCCATTGGTCAGCGCCTGCTACTTGCATTGTGGCACCTTTTTCACGGAATAGATGCAAGAAGTCGTAGCCTTGAATAAGACTATAACTAAATTCAGCATAGCTAATGCCATCGCCGCCTTCACCAATACGCGACTGCACAAAATCACGATCCAACATTTGTGTCATTGATGCGTGTTTACCAACATCCCTAAGGAAGTCTAAGTAATTAATATTTTTGAACCAGTCATAGTTATCAACGATCTCAAACTTTTGACCATCAAAGATTTCCTCGTACTGCTTGGCTAACGCTTGCTTATTGTGAGCTATCTCGTCGACCGTCTTTAGGTCTCGCTCTTGTTTTTTGCCATCCGGATCGCCGATCATACCTGTTGCACCACCAACCAATAGAATTGGCTTATGCCCATAGTTAATAAAATGACGAATCATCATTGCGGGTGCCAGATGACCAATCGTCATACTGTCAGCCGATGGGTCGACTCCCCAGTAAAACGTACGTGGCTTGTTAATATCAGCAATATCAGCAAATGTCATCTGGTTAACGAATCCGCGCCACAACAATTCTTCGGCAAGAGTCATTTTATGTAATGTTCCTTTTAATTAAATAGTCCACCTTAAGTATAGCGAAAAACCTGCCAAGCCAACAAACATTAGTGCTATAATGAGGCTAATAACCGTGGGAATGGAACAACGACAAGAATGACTAAGAGATCAAATCGACGTTTAAACGTATACGCCAACCTATCGCATGCCCGACGTACAAAAAAAGACAGGCGGGCTCGCAAGAAAGCTGAATACCTAGCAACATTACCAAAGCACCCTATTAAGCGATTGCTCTACCGAATGCATCCTAAGCGATTGGCGAAATATTGGTTTAGTCGCGAAGGTCTATTCATGGGCTTAAAATTGCTTGGTGTCGCGATGTTGCTACTTATAGTTATGGCAGGCGGACTTTTTGCATATTTCCGCAAAGATATTGATCAAATCAGGCCATCAGAGCTTGCTAAACGCGTACAGACAACTGTTACTCGCTACTACGACCGTAACGACGTATTACTCTGGGAAGACAAGGGCGACGGTAACTACAAGTTAGTGGTTAAGGGTAGCGAAATTGCAAAAACAATGAAGCAAGCAACAATTGCCATTGAAGATAAGGATTTTTACAACCACAAAGGTGTTAGCCCAACAGGTTTACTGCGTGCAGCCATCAACAACAGCCAAGGCGACAGTACACAGGGTGGATCAACTCTTACTCAACAGCTTGTTAAGCAAGTTTTCTTTGCAGATGAAGCCTCCAATCGTGGCCTTGGAGGAATTCCCCGTAAGATCAAAGAACTTATTCTAGCAATAGAAGTAGAGCGTATCTATAACAAAGAGCAGATTCTTGATCTTTACCTAAATGAATCGCCATATGGGGGACGACGCAACGGTGTAGAATCTGCTGCACAGACCTATTTTGGAACTTCTGCCAAAAACTTAACGCTCTCACAGTCGGCTCTACTTGCTGCTATACCGAATCAGCCCGGCCTACTCGATCCGTACAATACTGTTGGTCACGATACACTCATCAAGCGTCAACATAAAGTACTCGACAATATGGTAGAGCAAGGCTACGTCACTAAAAAACAAGCAGACGACGCTAAAAAAGAACCTATTCTTGACACTATAAAGCCAGAAACTGACCAATACAAAAACATTAAGGCGCCTCATTTTGTGCAAATGGTTCGTAGTGAGCTTGAACAAAAGCTCGGCAAAGCAACGGTTGGACGTGGTGGGCTTATTGTAAAAACAACGCTAGATATTCGTATTCAAGACAAGCTACAGGCTGAAATGGATGAAATGTTCAGTTCAACCTATCCACGCTTTGCTGGCTTTTCAAACGGTGCAGGCACCATTGAAGACGTAAAGACCGGTCAGATATTGGCTATGCTGGGTAGTCGTGATTTCAATTATCCTGGTTTCGGCCAAGATAATGCTGCAGCTGCATTTATCCAACCTGGGTCATCAATTAAGCCACTTGTGTACGCAAAACTGTTCGAAAACAAGGGTCCTGATGCTTTGAACTTTGGTAGCGGATCTGTGCTAGCGGATAATCCGGTGAACTTTGGCGGCTACAAGCCCCAAAATGCAGACGGTAAGTTCAAGGGTGCAATCACTATACGTAATTCATTGGCACTATCCCGTAATATACCCGCCATCAAGGCAATGCAGGTTTCAGGAGTTGATCCCACACTAAAAACTATTAGGGCGCTCGGTAACAAATATTACTGTACTCAAGGTGCTGAAAAAGAAGCTGGACTCTCGTCATCAATCGGTGGTTGTGGCACACGCATGATCGATCATACAAATGCTATAGCATCATTAGCGCGTGGCGGCGTATACATGCCAACCAGTACCGTATTAAAAGTCACCAATAGTAGTAGTGAGGTACTTGAAGAATACAAAGCTGAATCAAAAAAAATCATTGACCCTCAGTCAGCGTTCATCGTTTCTGACATTTTAGGTGATTCAAAAGCACGCCAGGGTTTATTTGGTCGAACCATCACACCTACACTAGACAGCGCCAAGATTAAAATGGCACTTAAAACTGGTACAAGCGACAAAGATAGACAGCCGAAGGACATCTGGACTGTGGGCTACACCCCAAGCCTAGCCGGTACGGTATGGTTAGGCAATCCAGATACTACTCCGCTCGTAAATGGTAACTCGTCAATTCCAGCCAGAGTTCTTGATCCTATCATGGCTTTTGCGACACAATTGTATCAAACAGAGGGCAAAACCAAACCTGGTGATTGGTTCGTAGCTCCGAAAGGCATTCAAACAATCAATGGAGAACTTTACCCATCATGGTACAGTAAATCAAAAGCTGAAACAGGAGTTAAGCTCGTATTCGATAAAGTTTCTAAGAAAAAAGCCACCGATTGTACTCCAGCAGCTGCTAAGGTTGAGCTAACGGTCACAAAATCAACAGATCCAATCACGAAAAGCACCGTATATGTTGCGCCAGACGGCTACGACGCTACTAAGGATGATGATAGCCATAAATGTACAGACACGGCACCAGATATAAGCGGTATATGTATTGACACGAGTAATAATATAACCGTACGGGTGTCAAAGGGTACTAATACACTTCAAACACTAGATGTCGCAGTTAATGGCAATAATGTCGCCTCTATCAACGTAACTGGCAGCGGCACCTACTCGACTAATTATAATTTTTCGGGTGCAGCAACTGTTACGGCTACGGTCACAGATGCAGGCTATTATACCGACAGTGCAACTCAGGCATATAATGGCAGCGGCAACTGCGCATCAACTGTATCAGAGCGAAGAGGCAACGACACAGCTGGTCGTACGTTACGTACAGCCTCCTCAAAACGAAATTAGCTAGTATCTTATATATACTTTTACTGATTATTAACCAGCTCAATTAAGCTGTCTTCGCGCGACGCTTTTGAGTTAGATCGTCGAGAACTATTCTTAACAACTTTCTTGCGACCTTCAGTCCGTGTTGATAGCTTATCCTTCCCAGATTCAGACTTTTCAACTACTTTGACGAGCCGCGCAAACATCATCCGACCGGCGGCTGTTTGAAGTGATCGTATAAACTCTACCTGAACAGTCTTACCTATCTGGCTAGCTGCTTTGTCAACGACAACCATCGTTCCGTCAGCAAGATATCCGACGGCTTGATCACTATTCTGGCCTTTTTGACTGAGCGCCAAACTAATCGTCTCCCCTGGCAGAAATGCCATCCGAATACTTCCCGCTAACTCATTTATATTAAGTACGGGAACCTCATGTATTTTGGCGACCTTGTTTAAATTAAAATCAATCGTGCAAATTGAGCCTTTGTATTTTCTAGCCAACTCAACTAAGCGTGCATCAACTCCACCAGCTCCTATCTGACCGTCATCAAGCACTACTACTGTCACGCTCGGCAGCGCTTGCAGCTCACCAACAGCGTCAAGTCCACGACGTGCTCTTGAACGTTTTTCATGATCGGCCTGATCAGCCAGCAGTTGCAGCTCAGCGACAACACTTTTTGGAATGACAAGTTTTTCAGGAATAAATCCTGTCTGAGCGGCCGTGAGAATTCGTCCGTCCATAAGTGCCGATGTGTCAATAAATATCGCTCGGTTTAATTTATTTGTCCTTTTTACATTACTCGATTTATATACTAAATAGGAAACCTCCAAAATTAAAATAAGGAGTAGTAATAAGGTTACATTCATATGAATTCTTTCTTTGTTATTTTAAATAGTCAATCAACGCCTGTCGCAGGGTTTCCACTGGAGTAGATACACCTTGTAGAGCAGCTGATTTTGGACCAATTGAATGCTTGAAACCAAGTTTCTTCGCCTCAGCAAGGCGGCGCTCTACCTGCGATACACTTCTTAGCTCACCCCCAAGTCCAATTTCACCAAATACCACCGTCTTTTCATCAAGCCGACGCTCGGCCGCAGCACTTGCAATCGCCATACAAATTGCTAAGTCGGCCGCCGGATCAATGATCTTTAGGCCACCAACGACATTTATATAAATATCTTTATCTGATAAGTTTAATTTTGTGCGTCGTTCCAAGACGGCAATCAGCAAATTAAGCCGATTCAAATCAAAACTGCTGGCGGTTCGTTTAGGATACCCGAAACTGGTTGGATTGACAAGAGCCTGAATTTCAACCAATAAGGGTCTCGTGCCTTCAAGTGTTGCTAGTACAACAGAACCATCAGCATTTTGCCGTTCGGCCAGCAGTGCCGCCGAAGGATTTTCTACGATCTTTAGACCATCAGCCGACATTTCGAATAACGCAGTCTCAGAAGTTGAGCCATATCTATTTTTAACCGCTCTTACAATCTTAAAACCACCGTAGCGATCACCTTCAAACTGCAGTACTACATCAACTAAATGCTCAAGAACCTTAGGGCCAGCAATACTACCTTCTTTGGTAACATGACCAACTAAAATCACTGCCGCGCCTGATGCCTTGGCTGCTCTAATGACAACGTTTGATGAATTTGTAATTTGGCTTACTGTGCCTGGTGCACTTGAGATATCTTCCAGGCTAAGTGTCTGTATGGAATCCACTATTACTATTTTATGGTTGCCTGCACGGATAGTGGCACCAATATCATCCGCACTGGTGCTTGCGACAAACTCAAGTTTTTCGGTAGTATTTGCGCCCAGGCGTTCAGCACGTAGCTTTACCTGATGTGCACTTTCTTCGCCACTGACATATAGTACCGATTGATCTTTGGCAATTGATGTCGCTACCTGCAAAAGGAGCGTGCTCTTACCAATACCAGGTTGGCCGGCGACAAGTAATACACCGCCAAGTAATATTCCTCCGCCCAAAACATCGTCTAGATCTTTAAAACCAGTCTTAAGTCGTGCCTCGAGTTCACTTGTTTTAATACTCCCTATAGATTCAGACTTTAGTATCGTTCCATTAGTTGCACCTTTAGCAACTATAGAGCTCCCAGCCTCGATAATTTCTTCAACCAGTGTGTTCCAGTTGTCACAATTCTCACATCTGCCCGTCCATTTCGGATACTTTGCACCGCAGTTGGAGCATACGAAGCGTGTCTTTAGCTTAGCCATTGCTTTTCATTATATCTTAGGAGCATCGCCCAGGGTACTATCTAAACTTTGGCTTAACTTTGTTGACTGATCATTTATTGTATCAAGACGAGCAAGTAATGTCTTATATGTTGCAATATTTGCTTGGATTTGTTGACGAAGCACATTCAGCTCAGAACTTCTATTAGTCAGACTACTCCGCACAGCTTGAAATTCCGCTTCCGTCGTAAACCCACCGGCTCTATCTGCTCGCGCATTAAAAGCGTCAACTTCTTGATTTAACGCTTCAACACCACCATTATACTGATTAGTTGCATCATTAATGGTACGAGCTAAGGCCTCTATTTGCTTTACAAGTTTCGCCGCTTCCTCTGATAAGCCTGTAAATATTTTTGCAACTTTTTGATGCAGGCGAACAATTTTCTGACGATCAGTAAAATACTGTCTGTAGTATTCTTCTAGCTCAGGTCCAACCGATGTAAATTCCGTTCCGAGTATAGAATGGAGTTCATTAAGTGACTCACCTGGTTCATTTTTTTCGTAATACCGCATCCTTTCTTCAAGCTCAGTGTTAGCTACTCTTTTATAAGCAGCTTTCAGGAGTGGCTCTAGTCGCTTTTTCTCAGCACCCGAGAGACGATCATATTCAGCGTGCAGCATCTCGTGAGCAGCTGTTACCGTCTTTATACCCTCAAGTCGCTCATCGGTTACATCAAATATGTATATACGACTAGCCACATAGCACCCCAAAATAGGGCTATTCGCCTCTTTGCGTTCACAGTGCTGATTGAATAGCTGGCTGGACTCGACTGCGGGCCTAGTAGCATAAAAAGTGAACTTAGCGTTATCAGTAAGTCCTGCCTGACTCACAATCGCTTCGACTGGAGGTGTTGGTTGATACTGGTAATATTGAATAGCATCTACGACATACTGCCGCTCAAGCCACAGCCAAACTGAGCCAGCAATTAATATCGCCGATACGAGCCAACCCACCCATGACGTTCCCCGTCTACTCTTCGTCTGTGACATCTAGCGCTATTGTACCGCCTCGTGCCTGCGCCGTCAAAACCGTACCTTTGACATATTCACCAGAAAGAATACCGTCAGCAATAGAGTGCTCTAAAAGATCCTGAATGGCACGTCTAAGCGGCCTTGCGCCGTACTTTTCGTCATATCCTTCGGAAATAATATGTCGCTTTGCACTTGATGTGACTACTACATGGATCCCCTTGGTAACTAATCTATCGTTTAATTCATTGATAAGATTAGTGAATATCTTCCCAACTTCGCGACGCGTCAATGCACGGAATGTCACAAGAGCATCAAATCGGTTAATCAACTCTGGACGCATGAGTTTTTTAAGGGCAGATTCCGCTAGAGCCGTATTTGACTTATGCTCGTCATCAAGTAATTTTGTGTCCGACCGACTAGCAGCGTGGAATCCAAGTGACGCCTCCTTCTGCATAGCCTCAGCACCAACATTACTCGTAAGAATAACGATGGTATTCGAAAAGTCAACTTTGCGCCCTTTGGCATCTGTTAGCGTACCGTCTTCAAGTAATTGCAATAGTAGCTGAAACACATCAGGGTGGGCTTTTTCTATTTCGTCAAACAATACCACGCTGTAGGGTTGACGTCGAATCTTATCAGTTAGTTGACCACCGTCATCATATCCAACATATCCAGCCGGTGCTCCCAGCAAGCGCGCAGTATTGTGCCGTTCGCCAAACTCACTCATATCGATCTTAATAAGAGCATCTTCGCTCCCAAATACCTCACGCGCTAATACGCGAGCAAGCTCAGTCTTACCAACACCGGTTGGCCCCATGAAGACGAACGACCCGATTGGCCTTTTAGCACTCGCTACACCACTCCGTGATCGCCGAACTGCCCGCGCAACTTTTTCCACTGCTTCTTCTTGACCAATGATGTATTTTGACAGGTGCCTTTCGAGCGAACGCAGTAAACCAGCCTCTGACTTTTGGACGCGCTTGACTGGAATTCCGGTCATAACTGAGATTGCATGAGCTACATGATCTTCGGTTAACGTAATCGGGGCTTTGTTTTCATAACGCTCCTTTAACTCATCAAGCTTTTCGTTAATCTGAACCGAACGAGTTTTATAGAGTGCAGCACGCTCATAGTCCTCTGCCGCTACAGCTTCATCCATCTTCTCATTCAAGTTTTTTAGCTGACGTATATAATCACGACGCTTACTGGGCTTTGCCAACCGTGTTACTCGCGTTAAAGCAGCAGCCTCATCGATTACATCAATTGCCTTATCAGGCATGAATCGCTCAGACACATAACGGTCTGCTAGATGCACAGTAGTTTCAATAACTTCATCAGAAATCGTAACTCCGTGGTGTTTTTCGTAATATGACTTCAAGCCTTTAATAATCGAAGTGGTGTCTTTAAGCGACGGTTCGGGCACCATAATTGGCTGGAATCGACGCTCCAAAGCACTGTCCTTTTCAATGTGCTTACGATACTCGTCTACCGTCGTAGCACCAATCATGTGTAGCTCACCCCTCGCTAAGGCAGGTTTTAGCATATTTGCCGCATCTAATGCTCCTTCAGCTGCACCAGCACCAACAAGCAGATGAAGCTCATCAATAAATACGATAATGTTCTTAGCGCTCCTAAGTTCGCTTACGACTTTCTTTAGCCGCTCTTCAAACTCACCACGATACTTAGTGCCGGCGATCATAGCCGCCAAATCAAGCTGAATAACGCGTTGATCAAGTAGATGATCCGGAACTTCTTCTCGCGCGATCCGCTGCGCAAGCCCCTCAACAATTGCCGTCTTACCAACCCCAGGTTCACCAATAAGAACCGGATTATTCTTGGTGCGACGACTTAAGATGGTCACAAGGCGCTCTTGTTGAGCATCACGTCCAATGACAGGGTCAAGTTTACTCGCACGAGCCCTTGCTGTTAAGTCTGTCCCGAATGTTTCAAGCGCACCGCCGCGTTTTGACTTTCTTGGAGCGTCGACAGTTGTGGCATCGGCGTCTTGAAACGCATCCTGTTGACGATCGAAGAAATCTTCAAGATCAGCCTTCAGACTAGTGGTATCAACGTTCATTTCATGAAGAAGCGTTGTGGCGCGAGCAGTCTTTTGATTTAAGATACTGTAGAGTATATGCTCAGTGCCAAGGTGATCCTGATGAAACTCCTGAGCTACTTCCCAGCCCATCTTAAGAGTAAGCTTAGCCGTTTCACTAAGCATCAAAGCACCAGTGCTAATAACTATGTTGCGTGGTGCCAAATTCAAGGCCAGTTCTGCACGCTCCAGTGTAACACTCGCATCAGCTAACATTTTTGCACCCACACTTGAACCTTGTGCCAATACACCTAACAGTAGGTGCTCCGTACCGATGTATGAGCTTCCATAACCCCGAGCAATTGCATTAGCATGCTGCAAACTTGTTTTAGCATTATCAGTTAAGCGTGAAACAAACTCTGCGAAATCATCAGCCATAATTTTATTATCGTCCTCCAATCAGTTATGCGCAAGCGGTTTAGGCGTGCTTCACGCATTACTATACTTAGTATACATAAAAACTAGCACTCGTGCAATTAGAGTGCTAGTTTTTATTGTGTACGCCTGTAACTAATCGTCTGACTGGTTCAGTGCGTCAAGCAGACTGTCTTCAATATTCTTCTTAGGTGCTTTGGGTTCAGCCTTTTTAACAGCTGTCTCAATATCAAGCTCGTAACCTGTTAACTTGCTTGCTAAACGAACATTCTGACCAGCACGACCAATCGCAATCGACTGCTGATCCTCGGCTACGAACACTTTGGCACGCTTTGCATCTTTATCGATCTCGACCTTGCTTACTTCGGCAGGGCCAAGTGCATTACGGATAAACTGGTCTGGGTCATCACTGAATGGAATGATGTCGATTTTTTCTTGATCACCAACTTCATTCATAACAGCCTGTACACGGGTGCCGTGACCACCTACGAATGTACCAACTGGGTCAACACCAGGAACACTTGAGTGAACAGCTAGTTTAGTACGACGTCCAGCTTCACGTGCGATTGCCTTGATTTCAACGGCACCACTTTCCATTTCTGGAACCTCTTGCCTGAATAAGAATTCAACAAATGCTTCGTTGGCACGGCTTAAAATTAGTTGTGGACCACGATTATCGCGCTCAATATCTTTAATAAATACCTTAACGCGTGAGCCGATACTATAGAATTCACCCTGAATCTGCTCACTCTGCGGCAATATACCGATAGCCTTACCAAGCTCAATTCGCACCACACGTGGCTCTACGCGTTGCACAACACCAGTTACGATCGTACCGATCTTATCCTCATATTCTTCTAGCACAACTTCACGCTCAGCCTCGCGTAGACGCTGCAATACAACCTGCTTAGCGGTTTGTGCGGCCACGCGACCAAATGAAACGACTTCGTGTGTCTCTTCAATCACATCATCGACTTTAGCGTCTTTTTTCTTTTCCTGTGCTTCTTCAACAGTTAGCTCGGCAGCTGGATTTTCTACCGTATCAACCACAGTCCAACGTACATAAACTTTAGCTGTGCTGTCGTTAATATTTAGTTCAGCACGTACATCTTGATCACGTTCACCATTATCGCGGCGCCATGCGGCTGCAATAGCTTGCTCAATCACATCCATAACGGTGTCTTCCGGCAAGTTCTTTTCTTCAGCGATTGTACGTACAGCTAGTAGTAGCTGCTTGATGTTCAAATCTTCCATTGTTTTTCCTTTCGTTTAATCTTGTACGAAAAATTCCGACCTGCTGGCCGGAATGTACTACACATTATTATAACAGTAGCCTTTCATTTGTACAATTGCTATTTTGCTCTAACTCGACGAAACCCACCGCGCACAAGATCTAGTACAGTACGTCGCAGTGGGTTCTCATTCATACGATCGCGAATCGGACATATGTCGCCAGTTACATCTCCATGTTGACCTAAGCCGTCAGTTACCTTTGCTACTGTGTCTTGTTCGAAAAACTTAGTGTGCACTAGTCTCTCGGCCAAGTCGCTATCAATTTGAGTTTCGCCTGTGGGATCACCGCTAGCGGCAGCAATAATTTCTACTTTTGCAGGACAAAGTTGATCAGGCCGGACTGCACAGTGTAAATCGTATCGTGGTATTGAACGGTATTGTTTATCCATAGTAAGCTTCATACTAGCATATCAAATGAAGCAAGCAAAAGCATAAGAACTAACAATTAGCAATAATATTTATCAACGCTTGCTTTTCTGCGGGCGTAATCCATAATTGATACTTCTTTTTTACGCTCACTTGCCTTTGTCCATACTGACAGCGAAAAGCTTTGTTAGAGGGTAGCCAGGTAGCAGCATCACCGTCACTTTTCTGTTGATTCGCATTACCATCTACTGCAAGCAAGTTAAGCGGGTCATTCGCAAGTGCCACACGTTGGTCAAATGTAAGTTGTTGTGCACCTGTTTGCCATGCATTCGATAAAGCAACAACATGATCAATTTGCACATCATCACTGGTTGATTCACCTCTTATAAAATTGATTACCTTACCGGTATACGGATCATGTAATGTCCCGCTCATAACCTTGCACTCTTCATTGGTAACGACGTTCTTTAAATCTCTTGCCAAAATGCGATTACGAGTATCACAACCAAGTACCTTTTCCCAACCGTCCCCAAATTGACCCCGACTATAGCCCGTCTTAGGCGCACGTCCTTTAACAAGTAAACCATTTAAGTTCGACATCTCGGACGTCGAGGTGTCATTGGCATGAATAGTTGGCGCCGTAACATCTTCAACTGGAGTTTTGGCAAGAAAAACCGCCAGCATAAGCAAGCAGACTACCGCTGCGGTTACTCTTCGCAAACGAAATGACTTCATACGCCGTAGTATAAAGAACGTTACGTTTCTCTGAAACCCTACCTCGCTCAGAAATAATTGCCAACAATTATTTCGCTCTCTTCGTTGGGTTATACTGGATATCATGACTACATCCAGGCACTTGATCGACTATTTCGTTCCATCACACTACAACTTATCACTAGCAATCAACCGTGAGGCACGCTCTTTCACGGGAACCGTGGTTATTGATGGGCAATCTGCAAAAGATGGTTCTATTTTTGTACACACCAAAGACTTAACCATCATCAGCAGTTCTATTGATGGCAAAAGCGTTGAAGTTAAGATGGGCGATAATGATGAACTTGAGCTCAAAGCTAATAGCATAACTGGCGCTAATCATAGCATTGTTCTAGGATTCAGCGGCTCCATAACAGACCAGATGCACGGCATGTACCCATGCTACTTTGATCATGATGGCAGCAAAAAGGAACTAATTGCAACACAATTCGAAAGCCACCATGCGCGTGAAGTTTTTCCGTGTCTTGACGAGCCAGAGGCTAAAGCAACCTTTGACGTTACGCTTACTACCGAAACTGGTGTTACCGTACTAGGCAATATGCCAGTTACATCCCAAAAAGAAGAAGACAACTTACTCGTTACTTCGTTTGAACGTACTCCAAAAATGAGTGTTTACTTACTAGCGTGGGTGTACGGCGATATACACAAAAAATCAGCTAAAACAAAGCGTGGTGTTGAAGTAAACATTTGGGCGACCGTTGCCCAAAAACCAGAAAGTTTAGATTTTGCGCTCGACTTTGCAGCTAAAACTATTGATTACTTTGAAGATTACTTTGATATTGAGTATCCCCTGCCAAAATCAGACCACATTGCTTTACCAGACTTTACATCTGGTGCTATGGAAAACTGGGGATTAATTACGTACCGCGAAATTACACTACTAGCCGATCCCGCTACGTCAACCGTTGATGACAAACACTACGTTGCTGCGGTAATTGCTCATGAACTATCACACCAGTGGTTCGGTAATCTGGTTACTATGAAATGGTGGAATAATCTTTGGCTTAATGAAAGCTTTGCTAACTTCATTGAGAACCTACCTATCCATGCCATGCACCCAGATTGGGGAATTTGGATGGACTATGCGTCTAGCTGGAGTCTGATGGCGATGCGCCGCGATGCAATTGAAGGTGTACAGTCTGTACAAACGGATGTAAACCATCCGGACGAGATTACTAGCTTATTCGACGCCGCTATCGTTTATGGTAAAGGTGGTCGTCTAATAGGTATGCTGCGACGGTACGTTGGTGAGGACGATTTTAGAAAAGGTCTTAAGCTATATTTTGAACGATTTGCCTACAAAAATACCACCGGCGAAGATTTATGGGACGCTTTAGAGGAAGCAAGTGGTAAACCCGTACGTGAGTTCATGGATAAATGGGTGCTGCGAAGCGGTTATCCAATCGTTCATGTTACCGAAAATGGGCTACGGCAGGAGCAATTCTTTATTGGCCAACATGAGCCATCAAATACCATATGGCCAGTCCCGCTTGCTGCCGAAAATGCACCAGAGCTTCCCGATGTTTTTGAGGCCAAGGAGCTACGTGCAGAAATTTCGACGAGTACCCGACTTAACGTTGGCAATTGGTCACACTTTATAACAAATTACACTGATCAACACTTTAATAACCTTCTTAATAACATACAGTCGTATCAACCACTCGATCGCTTGCAGCTTATCAATGAACGTGTTTTACTCACCCGTTCAGGCCACGTAGCGAATGCGTCACTTGTACCATTACTCCAAAAATCAAGCACCGAATCACACGAAAGCGTATGGACCATACTAAATCTTGCATTGGGTGAATTGAAGAAATTCATTGAATTTGATGATACCGGTCGTGAACAACTAAAGAAGCTTGCACTGCAGATATCGCAGTTTCAATTCGAGCGACTCAGTTGGAATGCAAATAATAATGAGTCGGAAAACGATACTAAGCTACGCCCACTCATGCTTGGCCTCCAGGTTTATGGCGAAAACAAAGCTGTTATAAACCAAGCTGTTAGTCGCTACGATTCCATAACTAGTTTAGAAGAACTTGATTCAGAGCTGAGAGGCATCATATTAGCCGCCAAGGTTAAGAACGGCCTGACAACAGATGAGTTTGATGCATTGATGAAAGCATACACCTCGTCAGCTTCGTCGGTAGTGCGCGAAGATGTACTAGGCGCAATCACCGGCACTGAAGACGAGCTTCAAGTGGCCACATTACTTGAATATTTAACTGATAGCTCAATCGTTAGGCCACAAGATGCGACGCATTGGTATATTAATCTGCTACGTAGTCGCTACGCTAAAGCAGCAACCTGGCAATGGCTACAAAATAACTGGGATTGGGTGGTAAAAACCTACGGTGGTGATAAAAGCTACGATGACTTTGCACGCTACTCCGCCGGTGTGCTTTCAACTCGCAAACAACTAGAAGAATACACAGCCTTCTTTGCGCCTATGAAAGAGCAACCGGCATTAAAGCGTGTTATTGAGCTTGGAATTGCCGAGATTCAGGCACGAGTTGAACTAATTGAGTCACAGCAGTCAGAAGTTAAACAAGCGTTAGCTAATCTCGACTAGTTCTTCAACCACAACTGGCATTCCATGTGCAGCCACCGCACAAAGAGCTGCATCCATATCGTAGAGTGAATTATATTTTATGTATACTTCGGCAGCAAAATGCATTTGACGCAGTTTTAATGGAGTAATTGCAGCAATACCACCACCCTGATTAGCTTGTTTCCGGTACTTGACCTCGATGAAATGCAATTTATCTTGTTTGGTTGCAATAATATCAATTTCACAAAATCTTGTGCGCCAATTACGAGCAACTAAGTGGTAACCCTCAGCTTCAAGCCACGTGGCTACCACAGTTTCAGCGTCGTTACCGGTTTGTTTATTAGTTATTATAGCCGCTTTCTGCTCAGGTACATTGCTATCTAGCATAGTTGCAATTGGTGCAAAACTGCGTCGATGCAATGGCGTTATGCCAAATACTTCAATCGCTTTGCGGTGCTTGGCGGTTCCATATCCAACGTGATTTACAAATCCATACCCCTCATATATGTTATCTTGCTCCGCCATGTAATCATCGCGAGCAACCTTGGCAATGATTGACGCCGCCGACACAGCACCAATTAGCAAGTCTGCCTTTTTCATCGTTGTTACATACGGGCCTTTACCAGTATTTTTTAGAAAATTCACGGTGCCGTCAACGATAATTTGATGGTAAGGAACCGTAATTTGCTCCAACGCTCGCTTCGTTGCTAAGGTAAGTGCCGCCGATATACCAATTGCATCAATTTCGTTGGCATCAACCCATCCAAGCCCACATGATTCAGCTTCTTGCAAAATTTGGAGCGACAACTCTTCGCGACTTTTCTTTGAAAGCTTTTTACTATCAGTTAACCCTTTAATTTTAGTGTCGCCAAGAATAACTGCACCCACCACTAACGGTCCTGCCCACGGTCCACGCCCAACTTCGTCAATTCCAACAATCATTACTCTTATTGTAAACAAAAACGCCCCGTTTGGGACGTTTGTTATAAATTGCGGAATAAACTACGCTTCGTTTGCCTTGTGAGATGCCTCAACCTCAGCTTGCTTCTTTTCAAGCTCTGCCTGTTCAGCAGCTTTTTCGGCCGCTTTTTCTTCAGCGGCTTTAGCAGCCTCTTCTTTCAAGCGTGCCGCTTCAGCTTCAGCGTGCGGATCGCGTACATCGTTTACACTCTCACGATCAAAATTAACAGCACTTAGACGTGCACTCTTACCAGAACGGTTACGCAGGAAGCTAAGGTACTTACGACGGACCTTAGAGCGACGAGTAATCTCAACTTTTTCTACTAACGGGCTGTGTAGCAAAAAGCTTTTTTCTACACCAACACCACTTGCAACCTTACGTACGGTAATGCGGCTTGTGTGCTGATTCTTGTTATCAGTACGAATAACTACACCTTCAAATATCTGAATACGCTCTTTGTTACCTTCTTTAATCTTTTGGTGTACACGCACTGTGTCACCTGTTCGGGCATCAACAACGGCTACCTTTTTTTGGGCGTCGTTCACTTTCTGGATTAATGCAAAACTCATTTTCTGACCTCTTAAGATTTATATTGACAATCAAATATAGATTTTAGCACAAATTTGATGTTTTTCCAAGATATAAGTTAGAGCAGTCGCTCGGAGACTGCGACGAAACAGCCTCCGAGCGACCTGGATAAGCAGGAGTAGGGTTCATGCAATCACGCCATACTCTTTCCACCGACCTGTCAAAGTCGGACTGCTTCTCTTGATGTTAACCGTATCATCTTACCTATGTATCGTCAATCAGCTATACTAAATATATGAACTACGATGAACTCGCTCTCGAACTCCACAAGCAACACAAAGGTAAAATTACCACTAAACTACGTGATACTGACCAGCTTGATAAAGCAAAGCTAAGCGCATACTACACGCCTGGCGTTGCAGCAGTTAGTAAGGCCATCGCCGATGATCCTTCACAATTATCCACCTACACATGGACGAATAACTTGGTTGCGGTCATATCTGACGGATCGGCCGTACTCGGCCTTGGTAATATCGGGCCAAAAGGTTCAATGCCTGTTATGGAGGGTAAAGCATTACTGTTTAAGCACTTTGCAGATATCGACAGTGTACCGATTACATTAGATGTGCACACACCTGATGAGATTGTAGCTACCATTAAGGCAATCGCTCCAAGCTTTGGTGCAATCAATCTTGAAGACATTGCCGCACCACAATGCTTTGAGATTGAAGAGCGACTTAAGACCGAGCTTGATATTCCGGTATTCCATGATGATCAACACGGTACAGCGATCGTAGTACTAGCAGGGCTGATTAATGCGATGAAGGTAACTGGTAAGTCCTTACGTGATTGTAAAATCGTTACAATTGGCGCCGGTGCAGCTGGCACTGCCATCATGAAACTGCTCCATCAATACGGTGTTGGTTCCATCGTAGCGGTTGATTCAAAAGGTATAATCGGAGACGGTCGTGCTGACCTTAACGACGAAAAGAAGGCATTACTACCCTACCTGGACACAAGTCAATCTGGATCACTTGAGGACGCAATCAAGAGCGCAGATGTGTTCATCGGTGTATCTAAGCCAGGCCTTCTTACGCAAGAAATGGTGCGCAGTATGGCAAAAGACCCTATTGTATTTGCACTTTCAAATCCTACGCCAGAAATTATGCCAGACGAAGCAAAAGCAGCAGGCGCGGCTGTCGTTGCC
>JALRBJ010000014.1 GCA_023257815.1 Candidatus Saccharimonadia bacterium
GAGGGATTACATTCAAAAAGCCCATGAATCAGCACAGCACCTTGGTCGACTTTTTCAAGATTTGCTGGACGTTTCCAAAGCCGAAGATGGCCGGCTAAGCAACAATCCGCGTGTTGTTGATGTGGCGGATTTTGTTGGCGACATAGCAGAGGGCCTTCAGCCAAAAGCAGTCGAAAAGGGACTAAGGTTTCTCTATAAACCGCATCCTGAAGCCGAAATCAGCGTTCGGACGGTCACTCCAGTGTACTACGTACACGTCGATAATGATCATCTGCGTGAAGTTGTTGCTAATTTGATTGAGAACGCCATTAAATACACGCCAAAAGGTGATGTAATCATAGACGTCGGTGGCGATGAGACTCATGTGACGATTAGCATACAAGATAGTGGAATTGGCATTCCAACAGAAGATATCCCACACTTGTTCCAAAAATTCTACCGAGTTGACAACTCCGATACTCGCGAAATCGGTGGCACAGGACTTGGATTATACCTTTGTCGCAGATTGGCAGAAGTCATGGGTGGCCAGATTAAAGTTGAGAGTGAATATAAAAAGGGCAGTACTTTTTCGCTTGTGCTACCACGGATTGACCATCTAGAGGCAACTCGTCTGATGGAGCTTGCTACCACAACTGAAGAATTCACAGAACAGCCAGTCGTCGCCGAAGTTGCTCTGCCTTTAAATACCCAACCACAGACAGTTGCTCCTGTGGCCATAACTGCACCAACCGTATCCCCCCAAGCGCCAGCATCCCCGCAGCCAATACCCCAGGCAGCACCAGCTACTCAAGCAATTATGCAGCAGTCTAACAATACGCCATCACAACCAGTTACACCCCAAGCACCAAATATTCCTTTGTCTCAACTTGAACAAAATCCGTCAGCCTACACCGCAACCAGACCAGGCATACAAATTCCCATAAGGTCACCGAATGAGACTAAACAACCATAAGGGGTATGGCATTTTGAAAACTAAGCGGGTACAATAGGGGCAATATGGCAAAGATTTTGTTAGTAGAAGACGATAAAAGTCTTCGCGAAATTTACGGGGTGAGGCTACTGGCAGAAGGATACGATATCGTCAGTGCAGGCGACGGTGAGGATGCGCTTGCTATGGCAATTAAAGAACGACCGCAACTTATTGTGAGCGACGTCATGATGCCTAAGATATCTGGCTTTGATATGCTTGATATCTTACGCTCAACTACCGAAACGAAAGACATCAAGGTTATTATGATGACAGCCCTTAGTTCTGAGGATCAACGCTTGCGTGGCGAACAGCTTGGTGCTGATCGCTATCTTGTAAAAAGCCAAGTGGGTATTGAAGATGTCGTTCGTACAGTCCATGAAGTCTTAGCCGATGCTCCTCTTGTGGGTGCCTCAAACGCATTTGGCTCAGCAGCACCGTCTGCCGTTGCTCGTCCTGCTCCTACTACTCCCACGCCAACACGCCCAGAACCTGTTGCTCCACCAGCACCAACCCAAACACCAGCACCAATGGCGCCAGCCGTAGCCCCAGCTACTATGGCAGCACCAACGGAACCAGTGACACCAACGACACCTACTGCTGCGACCATTCCTGCACCAGAGCCCGTAGCTGTCACTCCACCAGTATCTACGCCAGTTACGCCAGCACCATCAACATTGCCACAACCTACCGCACCATTCTCAACACCACGCCCAGCTGGTTTAGCTGATCGTATTATTCAGCCCCTCGAGCATGCCGATGAACCAAGCGAACCGCTTGCTAGCTTAATGGACAAAGAACTTGGGCAGCAGCAAGAAATACCAGCACCCGCACCCGCACCTCCAACAACCCCTGCAGCTGCTACACCAGCACCAGCAATCCCACAACCACCCGCACCCCAAGTTCCACCCGTACCTACGGCTGTCGAACATCCTGGCATTGAATTCGAGGAAACACCACGCCCAGGTGCTTAGCCGGCAACTGCTATACTAAGCAACGTGACAAATGACTCTAATCTAATTCGACTTAACAAACACCTAGCCCTACTACTTGGTGTTTCTAGGCGTGAAGCTGACGATATGATTGCAAAAGGTACTGTGCTTGTGAATGGTAAGCCAGTCATTCTTGGCGCGCGAATTGAACCAGGAGATAGTATTAGTGTAAACGGTGAGCTCATTAATAATAACGCCGATCATCAGTACGTCATATTTAACAAACCAATCGGGTATGTCTGCTCACGACGAGCTCAGGGCGACAACCCAACCATCTATGACCTGCTGCCAGCAGACATGGCAAGCCTAAAACCAGTTGGAAGACTCGACAAAAACAGTTCAGGACTACTTATACTTACCAACGATGGGGATTTTGCACATCAAATGACACATCCAAAATTTTCTAAGGTTAAGGTGTATCAAGTATCGCTTGATACACCGCTTCAGCCGCTCCACCAGCAAATGATTGCAGATTATGGAGTTGAAATAGGTGACGGAACCAGCAAACTCGGCCTTGAGCGAACTGATGATGAACGTAAAAACTGGATCGTTACCATGAGTGAAGGTCGCAACCGCCAAATCAGGCGTACTTTTATAGCACTTGGCTACGAAGTAACAGAGCTCCATCGCACCAATTTTGGTAGTTATTCGTTAGGTGATATAAAATCAGGTGAATATAAGACTATCAATATAGCTTAGATGATATAATCTCGCGTTTTAGAATAATCTGTCACCAAGCTCAGCCGCCTGCGCAAGCCGATGCTCGATAGCAAGCAATCGGGCTACAATGCCAGTATCTCTTTGCTCCTCACGAAGTCGCATGCCTTCTTCATCCATGTGATGACTTACTTCCCGAGGATTGACGAAGTTACCTTTAATAACGAATTGACCAAAAATACCACTATCTGACATAAGTCGTGTATTCCCAGCAACACGAACGTCATAATCAACCCGCAAGTCATCAGGAGCGTAAGAGCTATCAGCTACCAAACCACCTCCAATCGGATGGCGCCAATACAGCTCACCGTCCTTTAGAATCGGTAGTATAAGATGCTCAAGCGGCAATTGCAGGCCACCAGCTACGTTAACCGCTACCACCTCGCTTCCAGTTCTCTCAAGAAAGTTACTTCTCATTAGCATACTCCATTCAAATTACCTTCAATCATTCCATGAATGTCAATCGGTGTCAATATCCATAACACTTATGCTCGCTAACTTTAGCTACCTCTGTTATAATATGGCGAGTTATGGCAGCCACACTACCAACAGTTGCAATTATCGGACGAGCCAACGCGGGCAAAAGCTCGCTTTTTAATCGTTTAGTAAAAAGTCAGCAAGCAATCGTAGCCCGTGAGGCTGGTACCACACGTGATAACGTACTTGGCAAGGTAACGTATCGCAACGACGGCAAAGAGGCACAATTCTGGCTAGTAGATACGGCTGGGCTCAAGGCAGCCGAAGACGAATTTGAAGCCAGTATTCAAGATCAGATCGAGGAAGCAGCCGATGCAGCTGACGTAATTCTGGTAGTTGTAGATAGCACTCAACACGTTGGCGACGAAGAGCGTAGCGTAGCCAAAAAAGCCCTTAAAAGCAAAAAACCAGTCGTCCTTATTACCAACAAAGCCGACTTAAAAGACAGCCTGCCAGACGATGACTTCAGGCGACTTGGTATCCAAACGATCATTCGCACATCTGCTGAACACAATTCAGGCATATCAGATGTACTTAACCAAATCGCAGAACTTGTTCCGCCAGCTACAATCCGTGAAGCCGACGATGTTCTGCGTATCGCACTAATCGGCCGCCCAAATGTCGGTAAAAGCAATCTATTCAACAAATTGGCTGGCAAACAGCAGGCAGTTGTTGCCAATGTAGCCGGCACCACCCGTGATATTAACCGTATTCAAATCAACTACCATCAACGCACTATTGAGTTGTTAGATACCGCTGGCGTGCGCCGTCAGGGCAAGCAAGAAGTAGGTATCGAAAAATTCAGCGTCCTAAGAACGCTGCAAGCGATCGAGCAGTCAGACATCTGTTTACTTCTCATGGACGTCAACGAACTTAATACCCAGCTTGATCAACGACTTGCCGGCATTATTGCCGAAGCAGGCAAAGGTCTAGTAATCGTCGTGAGCAAGTGGGATAGCGTAGAAGGCAAAGATGCCTATACACGTGATGCTCTAGCACCAAAGATCAGTTATAACTTTAAATTCACCCCATGGGCACCGCTTATTTTTACTTCAAGTGTGACCGGCCAGAATGTTACTAAACTATTTGATTTAGTTACCGATATTGATGCTCGTCGCAAGCAAGAGACCAAAACCCGCGTGTTAAATGATTTGCTCCAAAAGGCAATCGACAAACACCCACCAGCTGGGCTTAAAAATACCCACCCTAAACTCCGCTACATGGTGCAAACCGATGACAACCCACCATGGTTCGTGATTCATGGCAGCAACTTAAAATTCGTTCACTGGAGCTACAAGCGCTACCTGGAACGCTTACTGCGCGAAGCCTACGACTACTCCGGCACACCGATAAAATTCAGCTTTCGTGATGAAAAACAGATCAAAAGCAATAAAGAGCGCGTCGCCCAGGGCAAGGCACCCGTTACTAAGGCCTACAAACAGGCGAAAAATGCCGAACAAGGCGAATAAACACACACCAAACCCTCTTGTAACATCGCACTCAAAATTCTACTTACTAGTGGCCTCCGTTGGGGGCAGGGTAATCGGCTGGCTATTCGACATTTACACTTTACTCCCTTTGCCTACACACCCACGTACTCGCGTTGCCATTACAAATTCAGCCGATACACACATACTTCTTGTACGAAATCTGCCATACCCGTCAAAATGGACATTACCTGGTGGAGGCTACAAGAAGCATGAAACAGCCGAGCAATGCGCAGCACGTGAGCTCCACGAAGAATTACATCTAACAGTTGCGCCAAATCGACTACACTTACTTGGCCGCTTTAGTGGAAGCAAACCAAAAAGGCAATTTGATTGTTTAATGGTAGCGATTAATTCTCAACAAACCATAAAACCAAACAGTGAAGTTATTGAGGCGAACTGGTTCGCTCTTAACACACTGCCTGCAAACATAAGCCCCACCGCCTCCAAAGTTACAGATTTCATCAGGCGCGCACAAGTCTAATTTAGTACGTAACAAGAAGTAACCCCCGTCATTTCTGACGGGGGTAGTAGGGTGAAACCCCACTTCAAGCACTTCTCACGAAAGATCGAAGTCGTACTCCCACGGAATCACCTTCGGAGAAGGCGGTGGTACTACACTCAGTGTCGGCGGCTCAGGATCGACGAGCCACAGACAGCTTCGATCGGGGTACCGATCGATACGCTCATGACCGGCACGCCGGTGATAGAGCTCGCTGAGTCTCGGTAGGCACGCGTCGATGAAACCGATGAGCGCGACCACACCGAAGGGCAGAACGATACACATGAGGGCACGAGGCGACCACACATCAGACCCGAAGGCCATGCAACTGCCAACAACAGGGATCAGGCAGAAGAAGACGAAACATCCGACGAAAATCCATCGAAGGGTAGGTGAAAAGTGCTGCTTGCTGCTCGACTCATACTCGGGCATGGCTACTCCTTGGGGAAGTAGAATAGCGAGTGGAGTTACTCACTTAACAGTCTATTATAGCATAAAACTATAAAATACACAATGATATATACTGTCTTACAGATATGAAAGTAGTCTTTGGCCAAGGTAATCCTGGTAATGAATTTACTAACACCCGACATAATGTTGGTTTTTTAATGCTTGATGAACTTGCCAAACAAACGAACATCACGTTCAAAGATGCTAGTAAGTTTTTCGCCAAAACCGCTGAATTTACTCAAAATGGCGAAAAAGTACTCTTAGTAAAACCAACCACTTTCTACAACGAAACCGGCCGTAGCTTTACTGCAATTAAGCAATTCTACAAGCTAGATAATAGTGATATTTTAATAGTTCATGATGAACTAGCATTGCCACTGGGCACCTTACGCAACCGTGTTGGCGGTAGCGATGCAGGAAATAACGGTATAAAAAGTATCAATGTACATGACGGAGAGACAACGAAGCGTCTAAGAATAGGTGTTGGTAATGATCTGCGCGCAAAAATGGGCGACACCGATTTCGTGCTTGGACGTTTTTCTAACGATGAACAAGACATGCTTACATCTACGATCGTCCCAAAGGTTATTGAAATCATTGATGATTTCATATCAGATAACCATCAGGTTACAAGTCACACAATTGTTTAAGTTATTGACAGTATAGTTTTAAGAGTATATGGTTAAAGCAGTTTCGGAGCGATAGATTGATTTTCTTATCGCTTCAGAAATGTAAGTTTGACGGATCACGATCTAAGGAGCAGTATGTCCGCAGAGGCAGCAGCCGAAGACCCATTCCTCTACCCATTGAGTAGTGAGGAGCTGCTCGATCGAATCACGCAGGGCGCGTCAAGCGCCGTCATCCTGAAGGATCCCAGCCAAGCAGTGATCGGCTCCATCCATCCGTCTGGCAGACTCATCTTCCGGTGGCGTGTCAGGCAGATTCGCCTGTGGGCTCTTCCGCACCTCTGGCAGTCGCTGTGGGTAGGTTCGGATGGAGAGATCTACCAGGCCTACAGCACCTCCGGCAGCATCGACCCATCAACGATGGGCAAGCCGCACCACTGGAAGAAGGCTGAGATCACGCTCTACAGCACAACCCAACTCCAGTTGATCCTGGAGGCGGTGACGGATCACCTGGATTGCTCGTGCAACTACCACGGTCGCCACTGACATCCGTCAAACAGCCCCCTGTCCACTGTGGCTGGGGGTTGTTAAATTGATCATGATTTGCATTATCAATGCAATTATTTTACACTAGCATGTAATTTCGTCGAGCGGCGAAATCTCAATCCGACCGCTCCGAAATAGGAGCTTGAAGGGAAGATCATGGCCAACAAAGAGGAGAGGATGCTGCGCCGCAATGCCAGAATCCAGCGCAAGCAGGCGCGTCTGGCAGGCCGACAGCAGAGCGTGCAAGCAGACCTCCATCGCACCCAGGAGAAACAGCCGTACATCGAGCGGATCAAGCAGCTTCATTATCCAGTTCTCGACGCTCTCACTCAGAGGAAGTGGGAGGGCGCGACGGAGATCGACAGGAAGGTCTGGGGTATCCTCAGGGTACCCATCTATGCGGTAACACTCGCGCATCTCGGAACCGACGGGGAGGGCTACGCCGTGCGTATCTACCTCGACACGAGTGGCCACTACCGCACCGACAACTCCGGGTTCGTCTCGATGGGGCATCCACGTGTATGGCTCAAAAACCTGGACCTGGACGACCTCAAGAAGGTGACCGAAGGGATGGAAAGGCTGCTCGCTCCCGCGTCCACCTAGCCGTCAACACCTCAAGCTCCGAGCTCCGACTATCACGGTCGGAGCTCGGTTCATATTAGATATAAAACAATAAATGAAAAGAGCCGAATTTACTTCGGTCTTTTTATTACATATTCCGGAAAGGTGCAGCCGGACAAATCTCGCGATTTGCCCGCGCGATGAGGGAAACCCTCTCCATTACAAACCAAAAGACGCCAGGTAAGGGTGGGCATCACCTGGCGCCATTTGGCCCTTCAACCCACCCGTTGGGGCAAGCGCAGCCCACTCGTATATACGCAGTAGCTCGCTGGTTAAAGGGATTAGTATGCGCGCAATACTTTTCTAAATTGGCGCTTGTAGTGGAGGGTAGAATACTACAAACACGCATTGCACGCACCCTAACATAAGTTAGAATAGGGGGTATAAGGTGCGTTTGATTGAACTCGCAGAATCAATCAATCATGACCCATATTAGCACGCTTTTGACATTTCGTCAATACCTTTTAACACTTTTTTTATGAAAATCAATACAATCACTCCAGATGAGCATGAATTTACTAAGGTATTAGGATCTATTGCAAAGATACCTAAAAAGTTACATTACATTGGAGCATTACCGGAATCACGCCCACCAGTCGTTGCAATCGTAGGCACTAGGAGACCCAGTAGTTACGGCAAAGAAGTAACGCATCGGTTGAGCTATGATCTGGCCGCACGAGGAGTGATTATTGTTAGTGGTCTCGCGCTAGGGGTGGATGCTATCGCTCATGCAGCCGCACTTGAAGCAGGCGGCACAACCATGGCAGTGCTTGGCACACCACTTCCCACCATATCACCAGCCTCAAACCGACAGCTTGGCGAAGAAATACTTAAACAGGGCGGAGCAATACTAAGCGAATATGATGAAGGGGCAAGAGTGTTCCCAAGTAACTTCTTAGAGCGTAACCGAATCGTATCCGGCCTAGCCGATGCGATTATTATTACCGAAGCAACATCACATAGCGGTACATTAAACACCGCAGCCAGAGCACTCGAACAGGGCAAAGAAATCTTCGTGGTACCAGGCAATATCACGAGCCCCTTGTCTGCTGGCTGTAACAGCTTGCTTAAACAAGGTGCCCGGGTTGTTATTGACTATACGGATGTTCTTGAAATAATCGCCCCAACACTAGAGACGTCACAAACGTCACTGCCACTTGGCCAAAATGAACTAGAAACCGTAATCATCAAACACATAGCTGCCGGTGTAAGGGATGGCGAAACACTACTTCGACTTGTAGACGTTGATCCTGTGGAATTTTCAACTGCACTCACCATGCTAGAAATAGCCGGTTCAGTCCGGGCCCTTGGCGCCAACCAATGGACAATCCGCTAAAAATGAGTAAATTTTGTTCATTAACTTTATTGCAATCGCCTTCACAGCCGTGATACACTTGAAAAAATTCACGCAGCTTTCTGCGAGAAGGACAGTGAGTATGGCAAGCGCAGAGTTTAGAGAATATCTAGCTAAAAACCCAGAAGCACTATATGAAGAACTTACGAGGCACACCTTATGGGTGTGTTTTTTAAGTCCTGAAGGGCTTGAGGAATTCAGAAATGTGACCTTTGACGGCGCTACCTTTACCCCCAAAGAAGAAAGAGACAGCATACCACAACCTATAGAGATATCAACTATCCAATTTTTTGATCCTAACGGAGAACCTGTCATCGTTCTACCCACGGGTCAACTTGACGACGGCACTTATTCGTTCGAAACGGCTGATGCACTCGTTCAAAAAGATGCATTACCAACCTTCACTACGCTTTCATTAGCGAAAAGAATAAGGAAGCAACCATTCCGAACACAGCCGAATTCACCGATTCACTCGTTATCGCAACTTCAATCTTTCAAGGAAGCCATCCTGTTTACAAAGTAAGCCGAATCACGTAGTATGAGCAACTGTCGCTTTGATAAAAAGCGCTAACTTATATATAGTGAAAATAGAAGCATGAGCAAAAACCTTGTAATAGTCGAGTCGCCAGCCAAGGCGAAGACAATTGAAAAATACCTCGGTAAAGACTTTACCGTTTTATCTAGTATTGGCCACATTCGCTCAATCGTTAAAAAGACCAAAGATGGTACTCCGCCGATAGATGTTAAGAACGGTTTTAAAACCACTTACGAGATTGATCCCGAAAAAAAGAAAGTTATTACCGAACTTAAAAAGGCTGTCAAAATAGCCGATGAAGTATGGCTTGCAACCGATGAAGACCGCGAAGGTGAGGCAATTGCCTGGCATTTATGCGAAGTACTGGGGCTTGATACTGCAAAAACAAAACGAATTGTTTTTCATGAGATCACTAAAGACGCTATTACCAATGCAATTAAGCAGCCACGCACCGTTGATATGCAACTGGTTGAAGCCCAACAAGCCCGTCAGATACTTGATAGGATCGTAGGGTTTGAACTAAGCCCTGTAGTGTGGCAAAAGGTACCAGGCGGTAAGTCTGCTGGCCGCGTACAAAGTCCTGCTGTACGACTGTTGGTTGAGCGTGAACGCGACATTCGTGCCTTTGAAGGCTCATTCCAATTCAAAGTTACTGCTCAATTTACTCACGATAATGAGCAAGTTAAATCAGAACTTCCGCAACGCTTTGATACCGAAGAAGAAGCTAGGAAATTCCTCGAAAGCTTGAAAGATGCTAACTTTAGCGTATCTGGCGTGACAAAAAGTCCATCAACCCGTAATCCGTCAGCGCCATTTACCACGAGTACTCTGCAACAAGATGCAAATGCCAAACTAGGATTTGGCTCAAAAGCCACTATGGCCAGCGCTCAAAAGCTCTACCAGGCTGGTAAGATCACTTACATGCGAACCGATTCGGTAAATCTAAGCTCACAAGCGATTGCCGCCGCTAGTTCATACATAAAGGCCGCTTTTGGTGAAGAATACTCACATGTTCGTAAGTTCGCTACCAAAAACACTAGCGCTCAAGAAGCTCACGAAGCAATTCGACCAACCGACATGAGTCAAGAGACAGGATCAAGCAACGAATATGATCAGAAACTGTACGATCTAATCCGTAGGCGCACCCTTGCTAGCCAAATGGCACCCGCAAAGCTTGAAAAGACCACTATAACAATTACGATTTCTTCACGTGATGAAGAATTTGAAGCCAAGGGTGAAGTCATCATCTTTGATGGATTTATAAAGGTGTACGGTGGAAGTAAAAAAGAAGCCGATCTACTACCAGCTCTAACAAATGGTGATAACCTTGAACTTATCGAAGCAAATGCCCGCCAAATATTTGCTCGTCCGCCAGCTCGTTATACCGAAGGCAGCTTAGTAAAAAAGCTCGAAGATCTAGGAATCGGTCGTCCAAGCACCTATGCAACTATTATTGATACCGTTCAAACTCGTGGCTACGTAGAAAAGGGTGAGGGTGAGGGCACGCCGCGTGACATTATTAGCCTGACCTTGAATAGTTCATCAGCTGCACTAACCACGTCGACATCGTCAGATGTGACAAGCGCAGCTGATGAAGCTATGAAGCGTCAGGCGATAGGCGATGTCACTCGAGAAATTATTCAAGAAAGAACAGGTGCCGACAAAGGCAAACTTGTACCAACTCCAAGTGGTGAGCTAATCGCTGATTTCTTGACTAACCACTTTGATAGGGTAGTAGACTACGGCTTTACCGCAAGCGTAGAAGAGCATTTTGATGACATTGCCGAGAATAAGCTGCAGCGTAACAAGATGCTACAAGACTTTTACACGCCGTTCCATGAGTTGATCGTTAACTCTGGCGGCATTGACCGTTCAACCGTTGGAGCCAACCGCGAAATCGGCACCGATCCCAAAACAGGTAAGCCAATCTTAGCCCGTTTTGGACGTTTTGGACCAATGTTACAACTAGGTGATACTGAAGATAAGTCAGAAAAGCCACAATTTGCCCCACTACCAGCTGGCACACGCATCGAAACCGTTACCTTAGAGCAGGCTCTACAAATGTTTAAACTACCGCGACTTGTTGGTGAAACAAGCGATGGCAAAGCCATAAAAGCTAATATCGGGCGTTTTGGACCGTATATTCAAATAGATAGGCTATTCGTTAGTATCAAGCCCGAAGACCCCCATACCATTACACTTGAAAAAGCTCTGGAGCTTTATGATGCCAAACTTAAAGCCGAAGCAGAAAAGAACATTGCCGACTTTGGCGACGGTGTGAAAGTGCTAAATGGGCGTTTTGGACCGTATATTACCGATGGCACTAAGAACGCCAAGATTCCTAAAGATACCGATCCCAAAACGGTTACGCACGAGCAGGCCAAAGAACTACTTGCAGCCGCACCAGCCAAAAAGGCACGTGCACGTACAGTTCGTAGCAAAAAGAAATAATCAACGTCTTAAATCTGATTTATGACCACAAGCATAAGTATTTTTACAACACATCTGGTGTAATAAAAAAGCCGTACGACACTATTTACATACAATGTCTACTTCATGCTATAATACTAGTCAGATAGTTCATGTGATGTAAAATTAATGAATATATTTGACATTAAAAAAATATTGTTTTATAATCAATTCATAACTTGATATAAATGCTAAGAAGGAAGCCGCTCATCATGGACCAAACTGCTACTAAAGATACCGCAACAAACCTTAAGGATGCTGTTAGTGATATCCTTAGCGTCATTGAGCAGGATCGTGAGCGTGAAATCATTACACGTCGCTTTGGTTTGTTTGATCGTAAAGAAACCCTTGAGCAGATCGGCGAGCTACTTGGCATCACTCGCGAGCGTGTTCGCCAACTTGAAAAAGCCATTCTAATTCGTCTCAAAATCGCAGCTGACGACAACAAGATTCCAAGCGTACACGACGTTGAGCGTGCTATTATTCGTCATCTTTCAGAAAAGGGAAGAGTAGCACGTGTAAGTGATATAGCCGATGATATCGTAGGCAACAGCGCGACGCAGGAGCAACGATCACACGTCGCGTTTATCGCAGAGCTCTCGCCTAATATTTCTGTCATAAACGAAAATGATGACTACCATCACGCCATTGGTATCAAAGAGCATGCTGATGACAAGAAAGTGAAACAACATGTTGAAGAAATCGTAAAGACGATCAAGCAACATGGTGAGCCGATCGGTATTGAAGAACTCCACGGCAAGCTGAGTCATGAGCATCCAGATCACGTTCGTGCACTTGCAAGTACATCAAAAAAGCTGGCTAGCTTAAAAGACCAATGGGGACTTGTCAAATGGCCAACCGTAAACCCAAAGAACATTCGCGATAAAATCTATGTCATCCTAGCTGATAACGCTAAACCGATGCACTTCTCGGATATTGCTAAGGCGATCAAGAAGAGTGATTTCAAGCGTAAAGACGTGACCACTCAAGCTATCCACAACGAACTAATCAAAGATAAGCGCTTCGTGCTAATTGGCCGTGGCATCTACGCCCTTGATAGCTGGGGCTACAGCAAGGGAACAGTAGCTGACATTATTGCTGATGTACTACGAAAAGCAGGTGAACCACTTCACCGCGACGAAATCGTTAAGCGAGTACTGAAGAGCCGCCAAGTAAAAGAAACAACCATTCTGCTAAACTTGCAGTCAAAGTCTCAGTTCAAGCGTGTCTCGAAGGCAACCTACGAACTTGTTGAGCCTACTAAGTAACAGCGCGGTTGCATTAGCGGTATCGGGGTGGGACAATAGGAACTAAGAGCTAACTCTATGTCGATTGTGTCTTGGATTATTGAAACATTATTGCAGTGGTACGTCTGGATGCCCATCGTACTCGTGTTAATGTATGCCGCTTGGCGAAATTATAGGGTTGCACCACCATTAGCCGACCATGAAAGTGCACTATTAATCCTTGAAATCCCTAAAGCTAACGACAAGTCAGAACTTGCTGCCGAGCAACTATTTGCCAGTCTTCATGGAATCTTACGAGATAAAGCCGAGCTAAAACTAAACAGGGGAGTGCAAGAGCACTTAAGTTTCGAGATCGCCTCTGTAAATGGCCAAATACGATTCTATGTGTGGGTACCCAAAGATCTACAAAGCTTCGTAGAAGGTCAGATCTATTCCCAATACCCAACCGTACAAATTCACGCTGCCGACGAAGACTATGTAAGTCATGAACGTCGACACAGCGTGGTTCACACATCCGAAATCGTTCTCACCGGTCCAGAATTTTTACCAGTCAAGACATTCCAAAGCTTCGAGGTAGACCCTTTGGCCGGTATTACAGGAACCCTAGCAAAGCTAGAATCTACCGGTGAAGAACTATGGATTCAGGTACTGGCTCGACCAATTGCAGATGAGTGGCACCAGGGAAGTGAACGGTGGGTACAAAGCGTTAAAGGTGGTAATCCTTTTGGCCAACTTATCGGTAGCAATGGGCTTGATTTCCGCTGGGTAGGATCATTTTTTGAAGCTCTCTGGAAACCCCCTGAAGCCAAGGAAGGCGAAGGGAAATCCAAAGAATTATCAGAGCGTGACAAAACCCGCATCAGCGAAGTAGAAAAAAAGGCAACAAAACTTGGCTATCAGGTAAAAATTCGCCTTGCCTACCTTGGTGAAAGCGAAGCGAGCGCCAAACAGCGAATGCAGGCTCTAGTAGGAACATTCAAGCAATTCAATTCAACCAATCTTAACGGTTTTAAAGTGGCCAATGCCAGCTTTAAAAAGGATGATCTAAACGCGTACAAATCACGCATGTTCGCTGATAATGGCTTTATTTTAAACATTGAAGAACTTGCATCAGTGTTCCATTTGCCTCATACAAATGTAGAAACCCCGAATATAGTATGGGCAAGCTCTAAAACGGCCGAACCACCTGCAAAACTACCAATTATCACCGGTAATGATGCGATCGATGAAAATATTTCAGCATTTGGTGTAACTAACTTCCGCGGTATTAATCATCAATTCGGCATGCTACGTTACGATCGCTCAAGACACATGTACATAATCGGTCAAACCGGAGCAGGTAAGAGTGGTACGTTAGAGCTTTTAGCGCTCAGTGACGTGTTCCACGGCCATGGATACGCAATTATCGACCCACACGGCGACTTTGCCGTTAATAACATGCGCTTCATTCCAGGCGCTCGTATGCAAGATGTGGTGTATTTTAATCCAGCTGATACAGCCTATCCATTAGGATTTAATCCACTAGAGGTAACCGATCCGAATCAAAAGACTAACATCAGTAGTGAAGTGATTGGCGTACTAAAACGTATGTTCGGCGAAAGCTGGGGCCCACGACTTGAGTACATCTTGCGCTATACAATCCTAGCATTGCTTGATCACCCAAACACTACTATGCTCGACATTACACGCATGCTCACCGATAAGAAATTCCGCAAGGAAGTGCTAGCTACCTGCACCGATACGGTAGTCCTGCAGTTCTGGAACGTAGAGTTCACCAGCTGGAATGACAAATTCCAAGCCGAAGCCATCGCACCGGTGCTTAATAAAGTAGGGGCATTTACTGCCAACCCGATTATTCGCAATATTATTGGTCAACCCAAAAGTACTTTTAATATCCGTCAAATTATGGACGAAGGCAAGATATTAATAGTTAATTTATCAAAGGGTCTAATAGGCGAGGATAATGCGGCGATCTTGGGTTCATTCATGGTTACAAAGATTCAATTAGCCGCTATGAGCCGTCAGGACATTCCAAATATCGAGGATAGACGACCGTTCTACCTCTACGTGGACGAATTCCAAAACTTCGCCACTGATTCGTTCGCAACAATTCTATCCGAGGCTCGTAAATACGGCTTGAATCTGACCGTGGCTAATCAGTACATCAGCCAGATGAGCGAGACCGTACGAGACGCTGTGTTTGGCAACGTCGGCACTATGCTTAGCTTCCGCGTATCGGCCGATGATGCCCCAATCTTAAGTAAGCAGTTCGAACCGAACTTCGAAGCGCTCGATTTGCTCCAAATGCACAACCGTAACTTCGTTATTAACATGGTAATAAATGGTGAAAAAACACCTGCATTTAGCGCTCGTACCCTAAACTTGCCAACAGCCGAAACCGATAATACGGCAGCCATCGTAGAGAATACACGCCGCAACTACAGCCGTCCACGGGCTGAGGTTGAAGCTGAGATTGCCAAACTTGTGCAACCACGTGGTGGTGGCTCCAACAATCCAACGATCACTCAACAACCAGCGCCCGTCGCACCTAAAGCTTGGCCAATCAACGCTCAATCACAGGTAGTCACCCCTGGCAATCCAACTGAGAAAGTTTCTAATGAAGCGTCCACAGCCCCTGCTAGGAAAAAACGAACTCGTAGTCGCAAGCGAAAATCAGCTGGCATTGAAGCGTCTCAAGGTACTCCAGAGTCACAACCTCAAACCGCTAAGCCAAAGACCGAGCAAACTTTGCCCGACACTGGCACTACCGAGATTAGCTTACGTTAATTTTGAGACCAACTGCACTATGCAAACAATAAATACAAACCGACAATATTTATAGATTTAAACATACTATATAGAACATAAATAGAACTTAATAGAATGTGTTAGCTTGTATGATCCAAGTGGCCTCGATTTGACTCAGCATAACAAATTTAGCAAACCTATTACAAACGTGCAAAATCAACCAGACCCAGGAGAAAACACAAGCATGCCACAGCAGGGTGGAATAAAATAAAATTAAAAATGTAGATTGTTTTTTTGTTTTTATCTAGCAAGGGCAGTGTGAAATGTATCATAATTGTTCTATAGATTTAACGTCGCACAATATATCTTTTACGACATTATATATTTATACCAAAGATGATACACAATACCTCCTCATTAGGGTAGTATTCGAGTACATAGCCCGAATTTTACTTACTTTCGTACTTATCACTTACATACCTTGAATGCTAGTATGCTTTTACTCATGCATATGCGTGCTTGAGTGTATCCAGTATCAATTAAGCTGTCCGGTTTTCCACAAAGTTCATTTTAGACAGTATTTTTACATATTTGCATTTTTTAAATTTTATTATTCCCCTATTCTTTTTTTGCTTTACCTACCCTATTTGATTTTTTTGAATATTGATATATTAATATAGTTTTTATATATTATCAAAATAGAACATAAACAGAACTTATTCCCAATGAGGTGGGGGTGACGATTACCTACTTATAGTATGCTTTGCCCGTAATACGCAGATCGGCATAGTCTGGCGCAAGACTATTCGCCGCAAAATATCTACTTACCTTTGTCATATCTTCTACCTGCTGCCCTGCCGAACGATCAACCGATAACTTATATTGAGTTGTGGTTCCCTTTAATGTGACAGCAATTTGACGAGTTGTTCCCGCTGGAATAGTAACGGTAGCTACCGACAATCCACTCGCACTACAGCCCGATATGACACGTCCTATAAAACCCAGAAAGCGATTAGATGCGACCAAACGACCCTCGTCAGCACGTGCACCACTATTATCAATAATTTGCAGCCCTGGGTCACCAAAATAACTATGGCTGAATACGATTCCTTCACCATCAACATACTGATTATCAGTGTTAATACTCCAGCGCGCTATGGGCTTACGTGAGGTGATCGTTACGGCAGCTTCTCCCAGGTGAGAGCCTTGCTCAACTATAAGAGACTTTACTTCGGGATGACTTGACTGAACATGGTGCAACAAATCGTTCTGCTTTAACATGAAGCGTAGGCGCTCAACAGGTCGAGCAGTGTAGTATTTTTCAATCGATGTTTTATAAGCCTCAGCCTGATTAGCAGGTAACATAGGTACAGTACGTACTTGAATAGCTTCAGTTGCAACTAACTGTGCCAGTAATGTATACAAACCAAACGTTAGCATGATTGCTAGCAAAAAGTATGCAAACAAATGGCGACGGAGCCTGGTAAGGTGATGAACATGTGCCCGTGGTGATCGAAGCTCAGCGTTAAGTTCATTGGAGCTAATAATCCGTGCCGATGAGCTACCAGTTAAGGTCCGGTTGCGTCGAAAGGTATACCGCTCAGATAAATCCTCGACCGAAGACCGCTTACCATCAGCAGATACAGCCTCACGCCGCCGTAAAGGCGTATCATCCTGTTGTTTGGCTTTTTTAAACTTGTTTAGCACCTATAAATTATACTACCTATTTACGTATTGCTTTTATGATTAGATCAGCCATGTCTTTAACAGCATTAGGTTTAGCAAATGTATGAATATTGGCTGATAAGCGCTTCATTGTAGACGCATTAAGAAGTGTTGCGTTAATGGCATCAACAAGCTGCAATGGCTCGGCCGATAATTGATCATCTTGAATGACGATCGCTGCCTTGGCCTGAGCATAGACTGCAGCGTTCTTAAGTTGATGACCACCAGTAAGCTGCTCATTCGGCACGATAATCGATGGTTTTGCAAGGGAAGCAAGCTCCAGTAGGGTAGTCGCCCCTGCCCTACTTACTACAATATCTGCTGCCCCAAGCATCTGTTGCATCACCTCTGATGATACATAGCCATGAATCTGAAGATTGGGTCGCTTCTTTACAGAGCTTTGCAGTACGCTAGCATTCGCCTTCCCTGCAACAAGAGCAACTGATGTAAACTGCAAAAGATCATCGAGCACTTGAATAACCGCTTCGTTGAGACTTGTAGCTCCCAATCCGCCACCCGTCACGACCACAAGCGGTTCGTGGCGATTAAATCCTAACGCTTCTTTAACTGCTTGCTGCTTTGACACGCTATAAGGCTGCCCCGTACTTGTAATCGGGATTCCTACATAGTGCGTCCTGCCTTTTGGATACGTATAGTATTTTAACGGCGCACCTGTCGCGATCGTTACAGCCCAGCGAGATAATATACGACTTGTTAACCCTGGATGAGCATCTGAATCATGAATGACAAGTGGTATCTTTAGCAAGTGCGCCGCAACGCCTACTGGCAAACACACAAAGCCCCCCTTAGCAAATACAACGTCTGGGCGCCATATCAACAATTTACCAATACTCTGAAAAGTACCAACTAGCAGCTTGACACTATCAATGATATTTGGAATAAGGATCGTACGAACACGAACAAATTGCTGGAAGAATGACAACTTATGATATCGTCTCAGCTTGCCTGCTATGATTGGCTCAACTCTTATATGACCATCGACACTTACCATAGTAGTAAACGCTTGTTGGTAGAACTTTCTATCACACCAAAACCGAATCTCAGCCTGAGGATGAGACTTCCGGAGCTCACTACATACGGCTGCGACTGGTGTAACGTGACCGCCCGAGCCCCCGCCGACTGCGAGAATCTTCATACCGCTCTCCTTCATTCATGGTTGTATGAATAGTATACGATGATAACCGAAATGCCAACCCAAGTGCACCTGCTATAAACACCATGCTGGTACCTCCAAAACTAAGAAGCGGCAACGTAATACCAGTGAGTGGAAAAACGCCTGTCATAGCTGCGACATTCAGAATTACATGGGTTGCCAGCCAACCAAATACACCCACAACTATCAACTTTTCGTGAAGATTCGGTAAATGATCAGCAACTCGGAGCAAACCAAGCAGTAAGGCTCCGAATAGGATCAACACAACTACAAGTCCTACAAACCCAAATGTCTCACCCATAATCGCAAATACAGAGTCGTTGATTGCTTCTGGCAAATAGCCTGTTGCCTGCACACTGTTGCCTATACCCACACCGCTAAAACCACCGCTACCAATTGCGATCAGGGCATGGGCAATGTGATAACTTGAGGCATCTTGTACCGTAGCACTGTCACCTTGCAAGAAGGTAGTGATACGCTCAACACGATGTGGTGCTACGATTACGAGTGCAACACCAAGAAGTACGGCTGCACCAGTCAATGCCAGCCCTACACGTGTACTTATACCAGATACAAGCACCATACTAGCAATGATACCCAACATTACTAAACCAGTGCCCATATCTTTTTGAATCAGAATGACAAAAAGGGCTACTATCCCCAGCACAAGTCCTAACGGAATGAGTGTTTTATATAGATCGTTAACAACGCCCTGCTTGGCTCTCAAGGCTAAGAAGCCTGCCACAAACAACAAAAGTCCGAACTTTAAAAATTCCGCAGGCTGAAGACTACCAAGCGGTCCCAAATCAAACCATCGACAGGCGCCAAGGCTACATTGTACGAATCCTAGCCCTAGCCACCCGCCAAACGCTAGTAGAGCTGAGGCTCCGATACCAATTATGAACAATCGCTTGGCATTTAACTTCCACCAATGCACCGGTATACGAGATATCAACACAAATGCAGCGACTGCTAGGGCTAGGCTGATAGCTTGTTTGATAAAGAAGAACGTACCATCGTAGCTTGCTCCGTAAGCAGTGTTAAGAACCTGGGCACGTTGTGGACCAATCGCATACATCACAACTAATCCAAGCATCATCAGTAAAGCCATGTAGAGTGCAATCTTGTAATCAGGCCGATGTCTTCGCACCGACTTTGTCTGCACACTCACTATGGCCTGACGACTCATTTTAGATGTGTCCCCCAAGCAATGCAAGAATGATACCGAACGTTGCTGCTATACATCCGATTACCCAGAAACGCATTGTTACTTTGGTCTCTGGCCAACCAATTGCTTCTAAATGATGGTGAATAGGAGCTGATAAGAAAATACGACGCTTGAAATACTTCTTAGATACGATTTGTAACAAGCTTGAACCCGCCTCAACTACGAATAGTATGCCGATAACTGGTAGTAATAGCAGTGAATTGGTTAAAATCGCTACCACACCAAGCACTAGCCCAAACGCAAAACTACCAACATCACCCATAAAGAACCGCGCCGGATAGATATTGAACCATAGATAGCTTAGTAGCGCGCCAATTACGGTAAAACAGAACCCTGCAAGTACCAGTTGGCCTTGTAGTAGCGCTATTACACCAAATGCCGCAAAACTCATCGCAAGCAAGCCACCCGCCAAACCATCAAGACCATCAGATATATTAACGGCGTTGGCTGTCGCCGTAACAACAAAAGCAAACAACGGCACAATGAGCCAACCTATGCCTATTGATCCAATGAATGGTATATAAACAGTATCTATACCAATCTTAGTAAAGAAGTACCAGCCAAGCGCCAAACCAATCGCTACGATCATCGTAAACTTAATGCTTGAACGAAGGCCAGCTACACCCTTACCGTTAGAACGCAGGTTAATAATGTCATCAATTAACCCAACGACAGCACCGCCCACTAGTGCAGCTAACGGCAAATAGGTTGCTCGATCAAAGTTAAACCCTAAAGTGACCAGTACAATGGTTGTAACACCTATCACGCCAGCCATCGTTGGAATATTACGTCGGAATTTATCGGCATGTAACTTAGTAAATACCTGCAAGACTTCCCCATTGGTGCTCGTACTACGCTGCTTCTTCCAAAATCTATAACGATATGCCAAATAGGTATAAATCGGTGTCAGCATCATTGCAAGCAAGAATGCTCCAACGCTTATTAAAAACAGATGAGTTATATCGTCTTGGAACAGTTGGTAAGATAGGTGGTGGTTCATAATAGTTATACCTTCGGTTGAAGTTTTAAATAATCAATCATCCAGTTTGATATGTCGGTGAAGATTGGCATGGCGTCTTTGTTACCAGCTAAGTTTTTGTTTTTACCTGACACTTGTACCATTATGACATACTTTGGTTTAGTGTCACCACCAAAGCCTAGATATGTGGCGACCGTCTGCCCATTATCATACGACCCATTAACGATAGTCTGGGAAGTACCTGTTTTACCACCAACTTCATATCCTTTACGGTCTAGATTGCTATAGAAGGCATTGCGAGCTGCAACGATCATTCCACGCATCTGTTCAGATGTCGAGGCTTTTATGATACCCGGATAGGCAGGACGGCCCTTGGTTTGCTGTAGATTACCGGCTGCATCAATTTCGCCTTCTAAGACAGTCGGTGAATAGTAGGTGCCACCATTGACTATCGCAGAAAATCCGGCCGTAACTTGCACCATTGTTAAATCCATCCCCTGTCCAAACGACATATTAGAATAGCGCACTGCATTACCCTCGGTTTCATCTGGCGAGATAATTCTACCTTTTGATTCGCCGTCAACTTCTATTCCCGTCAACTCACCAAGCCGAAACTTATCATGAAAGTAGCTATACATGCTTGATCGAGCTTTATAATTTAACGAGCCACCGCCCAGGCGCTCAGCAACTGTTACCATACCTGTATTGAGTGACCAGTTAAGTGCGTGTTGAAGCGTAATGGTACCAGTTTGGCCTTTGGTAGCATTCGAGATAGTCCGGTCATCAACCGTAATATAGTCAGTATTCACATATGTTGAGTCTGGTCGTACGACACCTAGATCAATGCCAGTGGCCATTGTGAATGTCTTCATTACAGAGCCTGGTTCATATGGACTGGCAATGACGCCATTATTTACCTGTGAAAAACTTTGAATCTTACCAATCTGACTTGGGTCATAGGTTGGTAAATTAGCCATTGCAACGACCTTGCCACTGTTTGGATCCATCACAACTGCGCTACCCGCATCCGCGCCGGTACGTTTTAGCCCGTCGGCTAAGGCCTGCTCTGTGTATGCCTGGACTGATCGATCGATCGTTAGAACGATGTTTTTACCATTTTTAGGCTTAATATTAATATTCTTATCACCAATAGTCAGAGGAACATTTGCCACGTCCGTCACCGACTGAAGTAGCCCATCTTGACCTTTCAGTTCACCATTGAATTTACCCTCAATACCGTACTGGCCTTTTCCTTCAAAGTTAACAAAGCCGAGTGTCTGTGCGGCAAGACTTTTTTCAGGATAAATCCGTGCCGATTCAGCCTGAAATCCTATGCCTTTTAAACCCTGTTTCCGCACCAACTGAGCTTGGGCATGACTCACTTGTCGAGCAACTACCTGATAGCGCGTCTTCTTCTTTGTAACCCTCTGGGCAAAGCCATCTACCGTATTGCCACCTACAACTTCGCGGATTGTCTTTATGACCTTGTCTGGCTTATCAACTATACTTGGATCCACGAACATGGTGTAGACCGTCTGGTTCATAACCACCTTCACCGGCTTGCCATCATCCATCAAGTAAATTTCACCTCGATCGGCTGGAATAACTAGTCGTTTTTCTTGTTCTTGCCGTGCAAGCGCAACATACTTACCGCCGGACGTTCGAGCGAAATCGCCTTGAGCGTCGCCGGTCTGCTCATAGATGCGCTTCTGAGCGGCCAAGATCTTCTGTTGGGCGGTGAGAGCTCCGTTCCCGTCATAAATGCCGAGTTC
>JALRBJ010000015.1 GCA_023257815.1 Candidatus Saccharimonadia bacterium
CATTAATCATAGTGTCATCGAAGTCTATAACCTGTATACGCTCTAAGGAGTGTCGCTTGCCTACTTCAAAGTCGTTCGGGTCATGTGCGGGAGTGATTTTGACTGCTCCGGTTCCGTACTTAGGGTCAACGTATTCGTCTGCGATGATAGGAATTTCCCTATCTGTCAGAGGCAGTAGAACACGTGAACCGATTAGATGTTTGTATCGCTCATCATCGGGGTGGACAGCAACTGCTGTATCGCCCAGTAAGGTTTCTGGTCGAGTAGTAGCGACCACGATTTCAGCAATCTTATCGATAGTTGGGTAGGCAATCTTGTATAACTTCCCTTTTTCGTTCTTGTGCTCTACCTCTATATCTGCAAAGCTGGTGTGATGCGTTGTACAGTAATTTACAATTCTCTCGCCCCTGTAAATTAACCCCTCGTCCCATAATTGCTTGAAGGTTTTGTAGGCTGTAGAAATGACTTTTTCATCAAGAGTAAATACGAGATCTTCCCAAGAAGCGCTCACGCCAAGAGCACGGAGTTGTAATTCCATGTCGCCGCGTTTTTCATCTACAAAGTTCCAGACCTGACTGTAAAGTTGTTCACGTGAAAAGTCGAAACGGCTCTTCCCTGTTTTGGCAAGCTCGCGCTCGTACACTACCCACGTTTCGAAACCCGCGTGATCGGCACCAGGAATATACGCCACATCTCTGCCCTTCATCCGGTGGAATCGTACTAGAATATCTTCTAATTCTGCCATTAAGGCGTGACCTACATGCAAGTTACCGTTAGCATTTGGCGGTGGCATAATCACAGCATAGGGTTCGCCTGCTCCGCTTGGCCTAAAGGCACCGCTGGTCTCCCACATGGCGTAAATAGTTGGCTCGTAGTTATTTGGCTCGTAAGTCTTTGGTAAATTCATATGCAGTTTTCACGTGAAAAGTTATGTAATTGTGGTAGATTTTCACGTGAAAACTATAGAGTCTTCGCGCTAGCCCACCTCATGTAATTTCTGAGCTTAAGTATAGCATAGAAGACGGTATAATAAGGGGAATGAGGGTAGTAAAACAACATGACGATTCAGCAACCTGGAACCGACTAGTTAAACAGTATGATGGCCATCCATTACAGTTATGGGGATGGGGAGAAGCCAAAGCCAAGCACGGCTGGATTGCGGTGCGTTTACAAGTAGGGCAGGGCGGTGCGCAAGTGCTTATCAGACGATTACCAAAGCCATTCACGGCACTCGCATACATTCCCAGAGGGCCTTTTGGTAGTCTGCTTAGTAACGATAGTGAACGTAAAGCGCTCGTTGACTTTATAAAAACTACGTATAAACCAACGGTTCTTACGATTGAACCTGATATCAAGGAGCAGCTCAAGTGGAAGGGTTGGCATCGTTCAGGTAACCGTATTTTGCTTGCTCGGACGGCGGTTATGGATTTGACCAAGTCTGATGATGAATTACTGCAAGCTATGAGTAAGAAGACCAGGCAGTATATTCGTAAATCGGCTGGTGAGAAGATTGAGGTTGTGCTCGCGAAAGACAACTCTGATATCGACGAATGCCTAAGTATTTATAAGCAGACCGCTAATCGCGCTGGATTTGATTTACACGACGATCAGTACTATTACGATATCTTTAACGAAATTGGTGATGACTCGCCGGTATTTTTAGCAAAATATGAAGGTACGGTAGTTGCATTTTTGTGGCCGATTATTACCCCTGAAATAGCCTTTGAATTATATGGTGGTATGAATGAGCGAGGGCAAGAACTGCGAGCTAATTATCATTTAAAGTGGAGCGTGATTCAGGCCATGAAACAGCGAGGTATACGACGCTATGATGTGAACGGTCTATTGAATGATGGTGTGACGGCATTTAAAAAAGGGTTTATTCCGGATGAAACACTAATGAGCGGTACGTACGACAAACCATTATCTCCATTGTATGTCGTGTGGAGTAGATTGCTGCCTGCTGCGAAGAAGATTGTTCGTCTAGTACGCTAAAATTAGATATTCCAAAGTGTTTGTCGCATTGAGAGGCTTGGGTATACTGAAACTTCATCGACTGGAGTGGGCGGCACGACCTGGGCGTGGTAGTAGCCAAGTGCGGCAATCATGGCGCCGTTATCAGTACAGAGTGAGATTGGTGCGTACTCAATACCAATGGGTAAACGTTCTGACAATTGACGACGTAGCTCTTGATTAGCAGCAACGCCGCCAGCAATTACTACAGAAGCTGGTTGGAATTCGTTTACTGCTTTGACTGTAGCATCAACCAGTGTTTTAACTGCCGTGTACTGGAAGCTTGCCGCAAAATCTTGCCGCATGGCGTCGTTTAAGCGTGCTGGAAGCTCGTGTGATGGAAAAGTGTGATCTTCCCCTATTTCACGCTGTAAGGCTCTTAGAACGGCTGTTTTAAGGCCAGAAAATGAAAAATCGTATGGACTTTTTAGTTTTGCCTTAGGAAATGCGTATTTTCTAGAGTCGCCATTAAGCGCTGCTGTTGAGATAGCAGGGCCGCCAGGGTAGGGGAGGCCAAGCATGCGAGCAACTTTGTCGAACGCCTCACCAACGGCATCGT
The DNA here is from genome assembly GCA_023257815.1 of Candidatus Saccharimonadia bacterium. GTDB lineage: Bacteria > Patescibacteriota > Saccharimonadia > Saccharimonadales > Saccharimonadaceae > UBA1020. Next base: position 2,573 of record JALRBJ010000015.1, read on the forward strand.
CGAGGGTTTCGCCAAGCAGGTGATACTTGCCATGGTCTTCAAATAAAACGAGTTGGGAGTGGAGGCCGCTGACGGCAAGGGCGAGCATAGGAAATACGGGTTGCTTTGAGGGTAGCGCGGGGGCGTCGCCTTTTCGGTTGTGTTCATCTGAAGATAGCGCTTCACTCCGTGGAGCAAGCTCCTCGGGTTGCACTTCGCCTTTATTATCTTCAGCTGAAACAACCGAGCGGCTCTGCTGTGAATGGTCAATTTGCTCAGTTATGAAGTTTGCGTAAATGTGGCCTTCAACGTGGTGCACAGGATAAAGGGGTTTGTTATGAAGTTCGGCTAAGGTACGAGCAGCCAAGACACCAACCAGGAGTGAACCGATTAAACCAGGAGCGTGGGCGACAGCAATTGCATCAATATCGTCCCAGGTAACGTGTGCCTCATGCATGGCTTGACGAATAACGGGGTTAATAACCTCAATGTGCGAACGTGCGGCTACCTCTGGAACAACGCCGCCATATTCGGCATGAATATCGACTTGTGAATTCACAACATTTGATAGCAGGCGTTTGCCGTCTTCTACAATGGCGGCCGAAGTTTCGTCGCAGCTTGATTCAATTCCTAAAATTAACATCTTGAAACAGTATAACCTGTGCTCATGCGGTGGTAAAATAGGGGCAAGATGGAACATGAGTTGATGGGAAAGTTACAAGCGAAGGTGGTAGCGTGGCGTCACGGTAATCCTGCACGTGCATTAAAGCTTATTGCGGTAGCTGGTGGACGCGGCAAGACGACCACGATATTGCTGCTTGGCGAAATGTTACAAGAAGCGGGCAAATCAGTGCTAGTGCTTACTAACCAGGGGTGTCTATTGAATGGTAAGTCTGTTACCTCGCAGCGCTATGATGCATCAGCTAGTTCGCTGCAGTATTATTTGGGTCTTGGTAAGAAAAACAATGTTGAGTACGTGATTATCGAAATTACCAGCGCGTTGATTGATTCTCACGTTCTTCCAACCCTGCCTATTGAGATGTCTATTGTTACAAACGATGCTTCTACCATGAAGGCACTACTTGATCAACCGGCCAATTATTTAGTGGTTCCAAGCGGTTTTGATACAACAATGCAAACCGTGGCTTCGCATCAGGTAATTAACTTTGGTATGGACGAATCGGCTGACGCACAACTCGCGCATGTGGTTGAGCGGCGCAGAGGTACCGAAATCGGTCTTATTATCGATCATCAAACCAAACTTTCAGTCGCAACATACCTAATTGGTCAGGCGAATGCGTTGAATGTAACTGCTGCAGTTTCGGCCGCATACGTGTTGGCGGCAGACACCTCAACTTTTGAAGAAGGCGTGGCACGTCTGGAGCGAGTACCTGGTAACTATGACTATCTACCAACTGGTGATGCGCTTTATGAAGTGGTGGTTGATGGAGCTAATACCGAAGAATCACTTAAACTAGTGCTTGCATCGGCTGCAAAGCTTAAAAAACGTCGATTAATGGTTGCTCTCGACATAACCGTACCGAAGGAATTCTATTCACAAGTGAAGGAAGTAGCCGATCGACTGATTGTAGTTAATGAGTCGGTTACGTTGCCTGGGGTGGAGCTGGCTGATTCACCACGCGCGGCAATTGATATTTTGAAGCGCGGCGCTAAAAGAGAAGATCTAATACTTTTGCTTGGACGTGAATTTGCACAGGTAAACGAGGACGCCACCACGAAGGCTCATACACTTTTAGAGGAGTCGGGTGAATAGCTTACGTCGCCTGGTAAAGGCGATGATACCTAAAGTTTTATTTAGAGCAATTGAGCCGTATGGTCACTTACTTGAAGCTATTTTGGTGAATATTCGGTATGGATTTCCGGCTCGCAAACTACACGTCATTGGTGTAACTGGTACGAATGGCAAGACTACCACTACATTTATGATTCACCGGATGTTAGTTGAGGCTGGATATGATGTGGCGCTTATGTCAACGGTCGCGAACGGAGTTGGGAACGATATTACGCCTCAGCAGCAGCACATGACTACTGTGTCTACTCCGCAACTACTCAGGCAAATCAAAAAATTTAATCGTGCTGGGGCTAAGTGGTTAGTGCTTGAGACAACCAGCCATGCACTTGCGCAGCACCGCGTATGGGGCATCCCCTACGAGATTGCTGTAATGACTAACGTTACACACGAACATCTCGATTATCACGGTACGTTCGAACGGTATGTAGCGGCAAAGGCAAAAATGTTTTCGATAGCCAATCGCCATGGTCGACGTTTTGGCGTGGTGAATGCCGATGATGAAAATGCTCATGTGTTTGCTGGTAAGATTCAGCGCCATGTATCGTATGGCACCAAAGATAAGGGTGATTTGCAAGCTACCGATATAAAGCTAACGGGTGAGGGTAGTAGTTTTAGTGTAGTGATTAATGGAGAGCCAACTACCATCACTTGTAATATTCCAGGTGAGTTTAATGTATCGAATAGCCTGGCTGCTACAGCTGTAGGAGTCGAGCTTGGCTTATCTGCCAAACAGATTGGTGAAGGACTTAAAAAACTTGATGGTGTTGAGGGACGCATGGCAACTATTGATGAAGGCCAACCGTTTTCTGTGATAATTGATTTTGCTCATACGCCAGATTCGTTTGAACGATTGTTAAGTGATGTACGAAAAGCAACAAAAGGCAAGCTGGTGGTGCTATTTGGTTCGGCTGGCCGACGTGATGAAGCTAAGCGGTGGACGCAAGGTGAAATAGCCGGTAAGTATGCTGATGAAGTGGTGCTGACGGAAGAGGATGACCGCGATATTGATGGCAACCTGATCTTAAATCAAATTGCCGAAGGTGCAGAGCGTTCGGGTAAGGTGAAAGACAAAGACATGTTCCTTATTCTTGATCGTCCAAACGCAATTCAATTTGCCGTTGGACGCGTGAAATCAAAAGACGACACAGTAATTTTGCTTGGCAAGGGTCACGAGAAGACGATTGAGCGAGGCGATGGCGAACACCCATGGGATGAAGCTAGTGAAGTCCGTCGAGTTCTCAAGCCCCAAAAGGGTTAGTATGCTTGAATTATGTTGATTATTATGATATAATTAATCCATGGTGCAAGCTCCAAATTATCTTAATGAAACTCTCCCGAGTTTGGTAATCCCTATTGATGCCGCTTGGGATTTGTTTGAACGGTTTGATAATGAGACAAGCGGACTGAGGGAGCGAATTGTGGAGTTAACCGGCCGGCTCCGCGATTTAGATTCTAAGGGCTTGCTTTCGGGTGCACAGCGTAGCGAAAGAGCGAACTTGCTTGAAGAACAAGCAGAGTTATATGCAAAACTTGTAGCCACACAAGGTGATATACACAATCTAACTGAAGTTATAGAAGGTTTTGAAACTGGTGACATTGATGAACAGACCCTTGCAATTTTACTAAACGATTTGGATCCGCAAGATGAATCAGAAGATGAACCTATAGCCAGACTCTCTAAACGTAAGGTAGCTATTCGTAATGCAAACTTAGAGCTGGCACGAAGGATGGGTATTGAGGAAGATAGCTGGGAGTTTCGATTTACATTTGGCAAAAATGGCACGAGAGTAATTCACGATAATCCTGAGTTGCAGACAGACCCCCGCCGTATTGCTAGCGGAAGGTCTGCAAGCAGACTCATTGCCAGGGGTGCGCTATCTTCACTTGATGCTGAAGCTTCGTTTATGGATGCTACAGCCGATACTCACGGTGGTAAGACACGACAATATGGTAAAAATAGTAAGCACTATACAGGCAAAAGCGGGCGTCGTATCAGGAAAAGATAGAGACTAGTTGAGGCTCAGAGTGGTGCAGCGAATATAGCCGCCACCTTTGGCGAGCTCAGTGATTGTTGGGGTGATAACTTTAAGGCTACGACTCTCCAAAGCTGCTTTTAACTGGGGTGCGGTGGCACTCATAACGACGGTTTCGCCGGTTGATACCAGATTGCAAGCAAAGGCCTGCTTGGCCTCTGCCTCTGATACGATGATTTTATCAACTCCATCAAATTCTTCCAGAATCTTCTGACTCTCGGGCGTAAAAGCTTCAGGGCAGTAGGCGATTAAGCCTTTTTGATCATCAACGGGAGGTTTAATAACCGCGAGTGCAAGGTCGATATCGTAGTAAAAGCTATCTGGCCAGCCTGAACTAGCATTGATAACAGGGTTGCCTGCTTCATCGAGCTGTGGTGCTGCCTGGAGCTGAATGCGTTCATAACCAAGCGTCTTGGCTGCAAACGCCTGCGCTGCTTCGTCAGATCGGTAGCCGCTACCACAAAAGAGGTAATTACCACATGGTAGTGCGTCGCCCTGGCCACTAAAACGTAGTTCATCAGGAACGCGAATTACCTTTTTGCCAAATGCACTGAGTATTTTTTCTGCCCAATCCTCCTCTGACTTGCGGGCATTCGGCAAGCGAGCTAGTATGGCTGTATCGCCGCGCACTAGCGCCCAATTGGCCGTGTAAACACCGTCTTGACTAGTGGATGGTGCAAGAACTTTTGTGACAATCACTCCGGCAGAAGCAAGTGCAGCTTGGATCTCCCAATGCTCTCGCATCGCTGTGTCGGTGTCAATCGATTCATCGGCATAGTAGGGGTTGATAGGTGCATCATTAGAGAAGAATTCAGCACCAGACATTAGGACGTGTGTATTGAATAGCATGTATTAAACGATTATAGCCTAATAGTATGATTCATGGTGACGTTTGAAATAGAGCTTGCGAACCACCTTTTCGATGTATTTGTGCCAAAGCTTGGCCTTTACCGGCTGAATGGGTATATCATAGGCTCCTACGTACTGAGTTACCGTCTTATTAAAACTCGTTTTAAATCTACCAAGTCCGTAAAAAGGATGGTTTGGATTCTTGATTTCGGCAATAGGTGGGACACCAGCAAGGTCATGTTCCTTAGAGCCTTTTGATTTTGCCCATTTGATAACTTCCCATTGCAATAGGTGACTGGCGCCATAAGCGGTGCGTTCACGCACGCTTGCACCGTCTTTATACATACTTTTTTGACCCAGAACCATGGCGTAGGCACCAGCTACAACTTTGCCTTCGAAGTACGCAAAGAAAAGCTGGCCATCACTACCGTAGCGTTTATAAAAGCTTTGGTAATATTCGGGTGGTCGAATCACAAAACCAGCCCCCGTGGCTGTCTCTATGAAAAGATCGTACATAATTTTACAATTCTCGGTCGTGACGGGGACTTTTTTCACCGTTACGCCGTCGCGTTCGGCACGACGGATAGCATGACGACCTTTTTGATTGAGACTTATCAAGATGTCGTCTAAGCTCGGTGAGAGATCAATCAGAACGGTTGCGTAGTTATACTGGATAGGACTGGTTTTTATAAGGTTAAGCTCTGATAGATCAACAGTATGATCAAGCTCTGGTTCAATCTTCATGCTAAAAACGCCGTTTGATTTAGCAAATTGCGACAAGGATGGTAAAAGTTTTTCAAGTTGCTTTTTAGATGACACACCTGGACCTTTGGGGCAGTACCATAGTCGGCCAAGGCCTGCGATGTTTTTCTCAAGTATAGAAAGCGCTACATCATCTGCTTTGATGTAGCGGGGAGTCCAGCCCGATTCGGCCTTTTGCTCCAAAAAACTCCTACCTTGTAAGATATTGCCGCCACTGGAGTTAGCAGCGATAAGGCTGTCCCATTGAGTTATTTCGTCGTCGGTTGCAAAGCGTAGGCTCATTAATAACCATTGTACCTAAGTAAGGCGACCTATTCTAGCGGTGTGCAGCATGCTGTGCTCTGTACTTGTGCATATTCGTGCCATACTGTCACGGGGAACAACAGGTATAATGACATAATTAGCACTCGTGCTTGACGAGTGCTAAACAGCTTCGCTACAATAGAAGTATTAGAATATGAATTAACGGAGGAAAACGAATGAGTTCACCTATTAACCCTCTTGGTGACCGTGTGGTCGCCGTCCGTGAACAAGCAGCCGATAAGACTGCCAGCGGTCTTTATTTACCTGATAACGCTAAAGAAAAGCCAGTAATCGCCAAAGTGGTGGCAGTTGGCAAAGAGGCTAAGAGCGTAAAAGTAGGTGACAAAATTCTTTACAAGGAGTATTCAACGACTGAGTTGAAAATTGATGGCACTGAATATTTGGTCGTTAAAGAAGAAGATGTGTTAGGAACAGTTGCATAATGCTTGATGTTGCTCAGAGTATCACTTTGATTGTCCTTGGACTTCTGCTGGTAGCAATCTTGCTTAAGATCTTAGTTATGGTGCATGGCCAATCTTCAAGAGTGAAAGAGCTTGAGCGGCGTGTAAAAGCATTTGAAAAAACAGGCATAGAGCAAACAGCCGAAACTGAAGATAAGTAGATCAACGAAGGAATGGAGAAATAGATGGCTAAAAGAGTATTTTATGACGACGATGCGCGCGAGCGTGTACTAGAAGGTGCGAAAGCACTCTATGAAGCGGTGAAGGTTACGTATGGCCCTAAGGGAAACAATGTAGTTATTGCTAAAGGTTACGGTGGCCCAACAGTCACGCATGACGGTGTAACTGTTGCCGAAGCTGTTGAACTACCCGAAGATGACGATAAAACTTTGGGTTACAAAGTTGGTGCCGAGCTAATTAAGCAGGCTGCGAGCAAGCTTAACAAGGTGGCTGGTGACGGTACGACTACCGTGACCGTACTGACATACAACATCCTTAAAGAAGCCAACCGTCTGATTGCAGCTGGTCATAATCCACAAGAACTACGTAAGGGTATCGAGGATGCAGGTCGTGAAGTTGTAGCTGCACTTGATGGTTTGAGCGAAGGCATCGAAGGTAATACTGCCCGTGTTGCTGAAGTTGCAACGATTTCAGCGGGCGATAGCGCGATCGGTACGTTGATTGCGGATGTTATAGAAAAGGTCGGTAAAGACGGTGTTGTCACTGTAGAAGCTGGCCAAGGTCTTGAGATGGAAGCCGAAGTTGTAGAAGGCTTCAGTATGGATAAAGGCTGGGCAAGTCCGTTCTTTGTTACCGATACTGGTCGCCAAGAAGCTGTATTCGATAAGCCATCAATCGTGATTACTGATAAAAAAATCTCAACTGCAGCGGAATTACTGCCATTAATCGAAAAACTAGCTCAGGCTGGCAAGAAAGACATCGTGCTGATTGCAGATGAAGTTGACGGCGAGGCACTCAGTATCCTGGTGCTGAACAAACTAAAGGGTGTACTTAACACCGTAGTTGTAAAGGCGCCAAGCTTTGGTGATCGCCGCAAGGACGTTATGGCCGACATTGCCGTGTTAACTGGTGGCCAAGTAATTTCTGAAGACCAGGGTCTTACGTTCGAAAATGTTGGCCTAGAGGTAGTTGGTGGTGCTCGCAAGGTAATCGTTGGCAAAGACGAGACGACTATTATTGAGGGCGTTGGTCATGTGGATGAAGTATCGGCGCGCGTAAAGCAGATCAAAGCGCAGGCAGAAAATGCTAGTAGCGAATACGACAAAGAGCAGTTCGAAAAACGAGCTGCGGCCTTGCATGGCAAGGTAGCGGTCATTAAGGTTGGTGGTGCGACCGAGACCGAGATTGACGAGAAGAAATTCCGAGTTGATGATGCGGTTGCAGCTACTAAAGCGGCTCTTTCTGAGGGGATCGTTGCGGGTGGTGGTGTAACACTTGTGAATCTATCTGGCGCAATTGCTGTAGATGGTTCAGACAGTGTTGCGGCTGGCCGGACTATCCTTAAAAATGCGCTTAAGCAGCCATTCCTGCAGATTACCGCTAACGCAGGCCTTAACTCTGAAGCATTGCTAGCTCAGGTTGAAGCTGGTAAACCAGGCTTTGGTGTAAACGTAATGGCTCCTGAAAAAGGCTTGGTAGATGTTAAGAAGGCTGGTGTGATCGATCCAGCTCGTGTGACGAAAGAAGCAGTGCAAAACGCTGTTTCAATCGCTTCAACTGCAGCTACAATGGGCGCACTTGTGGTTGATATTCCAGAAAAAGAAGCTCCAATGCCACCTATGGGTGGCGGCATGCCTGGGATGATGTAGGCCTTGGGAGACCTTTGTCTCGTACGCTACTAAGGTGATTTATCTTGCATGGCAATTTGAAGCATTGCCCATAACTTCGCTTTGTCACTTTTAAGCTGTTCAATCAAGGTATCCCTTTGCGCAAGTTCAAGACGGGCTTGTTCAAGCTCTGTAAGCGTATCTGGCAGAGGCTGAATAGTACTTTCAATAGCCTGTTCTCCTATTTGTTTAGTGGCTCTTGGGTTAAAAACGCCTTCTTGTCCTAACCAGGTGAGCAGAATCTCCTTTGCTTTCTCGGGCTGTTGAGCAATTAAGGTACGGATATCTCTCGGTAGGCGATTGTGACGAGTTGGTTCCATCTCTGAGGTGTATGTGTACTGTCCTGTTGTAAGCCACTTTTCAGCAATAACTCTCAAAAGTACTGGAAGCGGTTGTTCCATATGAGCAAGTGCTTTTTCAAACGTATCTTCTCCAGTGTGGTAAAAGCGTGATGCACCTAGCTGTCGAGCAGTTTCTTTAGGGTATCTCAAGAGGTCTTCCCAAGTTATTGTTTTCCCTGTTAAAGTGCTCATCTCGTGCATAATATCACTTCGAACAACATAGCAGGCATTGCCCTGCTCTGGACTATCAGCGATAACATACGTTTCGCCACTTGGCTTAGTGATCTCTATGAATACGTATCCAGAAAAATCAGACGATCTTTCGGCTACTTCAGTCTGAGCGTCAATTTCAAGTCTAGGAGCGCGATACCTAAGCTTTTCATATGTGTCTCTCGTAGTTTTATCGGAACTAAGTGCCAGTTCCTTATATTGAACGAGTATATCAGTACCAAATCTTTCGCGTAGGCTATTTTCAATGGTAGAGATATCTGTAAGTCTAAGTGGCAGATCTCTCTCGGGGATGCTCTTAATGGGTTGATCAAGCTCATCGTAGAGGTCAAGTTCTTCGATATTTGCGGCATTACGCAACTCGTCTACCAGTGAGGACTCGTCACCAAGATATCGCTGCTTCATGAGGATGGCAAAGACTTCGTCAATGGAAATTACCGGAGCTTCATTTGTAAGATCTAGTGCATTAGTATAGCCGATCGTTGTTAGGACGTGAGCCGCAAGCCAGGAGCGGTGTAGCGCATCAAGCATTTTAACTTCGTTTTCTTTGTTAACAGCAATAACGACCTGACCATTTTGGACAAGCTTATTCGTATTTTCATTCTTTAGAATGCCTTCAGCATTTTTGCTTAGTCTTTGGCCAGCTTTAGTAGCACGACTTTTGCCCACATAGGAGATGGCGTGGAGTAGTGCCATCTCATCACTAGCGCTTAGAGTGTGGAGGAATTTTTGATTTAAACCGTATAGATCAATAGCCTTTGATAGTGTGGTAACTGGAGGCAGGTCTTTGTTGGGGAACCTTTCTCTCAGACCCTCATTAAAAGCCTTAAGAATGCGTGCTTTGGCTACTTCAGGCTCGTTATCGGGCGCGGAAGCTTCACTATAAAAATAGTCGCTCAAGTCGTCAAGCATTTCATCAAGCATCGTCACAGTCTCTGTATCTAATTCCAGGCCATGAAGCCCACGAAGATACTCTGGAGACAGCATTCTATGCATCTCACCAGCGCGACTGGCTGCATCGACGCGCAGTGACGCAACATCGGGGCTGTCTGTAGGGATATCGATACTCATAAAGCATACTATATCATAAAATGATGTTAATCACAATATACTAAGGGTTTCCTAGTAGGTTCTCATAAGAGCTACCTGATGTACCATATCCTAGAATTAACAGATGCTCGTGATCTCACGAGCATCAAACTGCACCAAGTTTTTAAGAAAACTAAGCCGTTGTTGATTGGCTTTGGCTGAGAAAGTCGATTTCCTTAATGACATCAAGCAATGCTTGAGCACGGCGAGCTTCGTCGGCGATACCTTTGGCAGCTTCGTGAGCAGGTGCGATGAGGTTTCGGTCGTCAGTTGAACGTAGTAATAGTAAGTACGTATCAAACTTTTCTTCTGGGCTTACTTCGAGTTTATCGACAAGAGGGCGTAATTCATTTAGCGCTTCTTGCTTAACGTTACTTAAATCGTCACCTAATGGAGTACTTACTGATGCAGGCATAGTTGGTTCTGGTGCAACAACTGGGTCGGGTACGACTGATGGCACAACTGGTTCTGGAATTACTGGCGGTTCTGCTGTAGTACTAGCCGTTGCATCGTCTGTAACGGGCGGAACAACCGTACCAGCTCCAGCATCGGCAGCTGCACTCGCTTGTTCATCAACTCCAGCAAGTACTTTTGCTAGTTCTGCGTCATCGCTAATTGGTTGCTGCGAATTGTCGATCGGTTCTACGTTTACCATGCCCACCTCGGATAATTGTTATGCTTCTGATTACGTCATACTGTATCATAGAAAGAGTAAGCGAGTAAAGAGAGTAGGCTTGCTTGGTCTCTTTTGAGCTACGAAGCTCTATATACTACAATATAGAGATAGGCAGTGGGTAAAGAAGGCGGGCTAAGGCTATCTTCTTTCAAGCAGCAAACTTCCATGCCCTGCTAGGTATGGAATGGGCGGGCAATATACAAAATAAATCACATACATTCCCTAAGGAGGATATTACGTGCTTGATGACATGAACGTATTAAAACAACGCGATCCACAGGATGCTTTAAGCGTAGCTGGTGGACAATGGGAGTATTTTTCGGCTTCGTTTGACGCCCAGTTTACTCCAAGTCAACCAATTGAAAACATTGTGTGGGCTGGTATGGGTGGATCAGCTTTACCTGCGGTAATCGTACAAAGTTGGCCGCGGCTTACGCTACCTTTCGAAATTGTAAGAGGCTATGAAATACCACCATACGTTGGTGCGGGTACGCTATTCGTTGCTTCTAGTTATTCAGGTAACACCGAAGAAACACTTGAAGCACTGACTCATGCCGAAGAGGCTGGTGCACAAATCGTTGTAGTAGCTGCTGGCGGTAAACTTGCTGCCAAGGCGGTAGAAAAAGGCTACCCATTGTTTGCTATTCCTGATGGGATACAACCACGCATGGCAACCTTCTATTTCGTGAATGCATTCTTAGCAATTGTTAAGAATCTTGACGTAACGGTAGATGATGTAAGCGAATTGGCTGGTATTGGTGAGTGGCTTAAAAAAGAGTCAGCTGCTTGGGCGGCCGATGTGCCACTTGAGACTAACCTTGCCAAGCAATTAGCAACACAGTTGGTAGGCAAGACGATTATTATGTATTCGGGGCCGAAACTGTTCCCAGCCGCTAACAAGTGGAAGATTTGTTTTAACGAGAACGCTAAAAATACAGCGTGGTCTAATTATTACCCAGAATTCAACCACAATGAATTCATAGGCTGGAGCTCGCATCCGGTTGAAAAGCCGTTTGCAGTGGTTGAGATTCGTTCAGCCCTTGAGCATGCTCGCATTCAAAAGCGTTTTGAGGTAAGTGAACAATTACTGAGCGGCATGCGTCCAAGTCCTATCGTGGTTGTACCGAAAGGCGAGACCTTACTTCAGCAATTAGCCTGGGGCTTTGCGCTTGGTGATTTCGTAAGTATCTACATGGGTATTCTGAACGGAGTTAACCCAACACCAGTTGAATTGGTTGAAAAACTCAAGGTTGAGCTAGGCTAACAAGTCTACTAAAAACCAAAGAATCGCCTCGGCTTAGGGGCGATTCTTTAATAGTAGATCTAGTGGTATCTTCGTAAGGATTCAATCGGATTTTTGCGAGCTGCTCGGATAGCCGGATATAGTCCGAATAAAGCTCCAACTCCAATGCTTAGGCTGGCCGTCCAGGCAACGATAGACCAACTAAAGGTTGGATCGTATGGAATCATAAGGCTTATGACGAAGGCTATAAAGTATCCGCCCAAGAAGCCCAGTAGGCCACCTATACCACTAATGATAAGTGCTTCAATCAAGAATTGGCTTGCAATCGTCATGTTGCTTGCACCAACTGCTTTGCGTAGTCCAATTTCACGGGTTCGTTCTGATACGCCAACAAGCATGATGTTCATTATGCCCACACCTCCGACGACGAGTGAGATACTGGCTACTACTGCCATTACTGCGCTAATAAACTGAAAAAGGTTGCTGGTTGGTTTAGCAATTTCTTTGCCCGTAAACACGTCGATATCTTTTTGATCATCATGATTTTTAGTTAGAGAAGATTGAATCTTTTGACTGAACGTACTCATCGCCGTACCTGGTTTGGCGGTTACATTAATCTGTTGGATTTGAGCAACGCCACCATTGAATAGCTTACCGCTTTCTAGACTGATGATAGCCGCCTGATCAAAATCAATATTATTGTAATTGATTGGCTGGTTTTGTCGTTTTAGCACGCCGATCACCGTAAATGACTGGCCACGAATTAAAAAGTTTGAACCGATCGATTGGTCTGTACCAAACAAGTCAATCGATAGCTGCGTACCAACAACGGCCGTATTTTGTTTTGTGACTGAGTCAATGAATTGCCCGTCGCTGATTTTCAAGTTATTTACTTTCACGAGTGACGGCGTAGTTGCCACGATGGTGCTTTTATTGGGAGTAGATTCGTGTGTGCGAACGCTACCTGATAGCGTCATAAGCGGTGCAACTGCTTCAGTGGCTGGAAGTTCAGATAGGGTTGTAATATCACGTTCCTGCAAGGGGCTTGTTGAATAGGCATTTGACGGCGAAGGGTTAGAAAGGTCGGCAAGAGTTGGCAAGGCAGCATGTGGCCGGACAACAGCTACTTGACTGCCTAGTTCGGCTACTTGTTTACCGATGACTTTGCTGACACCACCACTTAGCGCCAAGATGGTTGTGATACTGGCTATACCAATGGCTACTCCTAGCATAGTAAGGAAGGTTCTTAGTCGTGAGCGCTCAAGCGATTGTCGCGCGGTTCGGTAGTGATCACTAAGTAGAAGCTGCATTACTTCTTTGCCTTTCGTTTTGCGGGCTTCTTCTTTGTTTTCGGAGGTTTTGCTGATTTACTAAGCGGACGCTTTTTAACGGTTTTAGGCTCTTGCTTGGTAGGCTCGGCTGTATCGGTGTCGATACGACCATCAAGCATTGTGATAACACGGGTAGCATATGTAGTAAGGTTAGGGTTGTGTGTCACCATGAGGATAGTGTTGCCTTTTTTGTGAATTTCAGACAGTTCCTCCATGATGATGTGGCTTGATTTTGAATCAAGATTGCCAGTTGGTTCATCTGCCAGGATAATACTTGGATCGCTTACCAATGCACGAGCGATTGCTACGCGCTGGGTTTGACCACCTGATAGTTGCCAGGGCATATAGTATTCACGATTCTGCAGATGAAAGCTTTTTAAGACATCGCTGGCACGCTGGATACGTTTAGTGTGATGTATGCCGCTGTAGGTGAGAGGCAATGCAACGTTCTCGAGCACATTTAATCGTTCAATTAGATTGAAACTTTGGAATATAAAACCAATTTGCTTTGCTCGAATGGATGCTTGCTTGCCACCACGGATGTCTTCAACATTCTTGCCATCAAGCAAGAACTCACCGTCGGTAGATTGATCAAGCATGCCGATGATATTGAGCAGGGTGGTTTTTCCGCAACCGCTCGGCCCCATGATGGCGATGAACTCTCCTTTTTCGACCGTCAAATCAACTCCATCAAGTGCGTAGTGTTCGGCATCACCAACACCAAACCTTTTTTTAAGGTCCCTAAGTTCAATCACTGGTGGGGTAGCAGGTGCAGCCGCCATATCTTTCTAATTATAGGAAGCGTTTATGGATAAAAGCAACCGTAAGCAGTGCGTTAATTTAACAACTGTTACAATACCAGTGTGGAGAGGTGGCCGAGTGGTTGAAGGCGCACGCTTGGAAAGCGTGTGTAGTAGCAATACTACCGCAGGTTCGAATCCTGTTCTCTCCGCCAAATACGCCTGTAGGAGTAACACAACATTATGCCAGGATTAAGTACGATAGTGGCGCTTGTTAGGCATCGTCGTCTTGAAGCGATCTCATTCATAACTGGTTTTGCATTGCTAGCCTACGAACTAGCGGCCGCTCGAATACTAGCACCTTCAATAGGGAGCTCCACTTATGTATGGACAGGTGTGATTGGTGTAATTATCGCCGCGTTAAGCCTTGGATTTTTCGTTGGTGGCAAAGTAGCTGATCATCGTAATATGCAGAGTGATGTTATATGGTTGCTGCTCGTTGCGGCTGTAATGGTTACATTTACCCTGATATCCTATGAGCACTTACTTGATTCAATTGTTGATACAGTTGATGATAGTCGAGTTCAATCTGTTATAGCGGCACTTATATTATTTGCACCAGCTAGCTTTTTCATTGGTACGACAAGTCCGTATCTGGCCAAGTTGAATGTTCGGACATTACAATCGACTGGTCAGTCTGTAGCTACACTTGATATGTTTAACGCGATTGGTGGAATTTGCGGTACATTTATAACCGGTTTTATATTGTTTGGATATATCGGTTCACATCAGACGATTGGATTAGTGAGTGTGCTTTTGGTTGCCGCGAGCTGGTTAATCGTACCGCGTTTATACGTAGGTAAACGATTTTTAGTATCAGCCGTAGTTTTATTGCTGGCGCTTACGCCAGCAGGGAACTTATCTAGCGCCGTGGCAATAGATACGGCGACTGCACACTACGAAGTGATGGATGGGTTGTACAACGGCAGGCCAATTGTTGGGTTAGTAACTGGCCCTGGGGGTATACAATCGGCTATTTACCAAAACGGGCTAAGTGATCCGGTATTTTGGTACACCCAACAAATGACACAGCTTACAATCAAGAAGAAGCCAGATTCAGTCTTAATTCTAGGTGGTGGTGCCTTCACGATGCCGCAATATCTGGCTGATCAATTACCCAATGCCAAAATAGATGTAGTTGAAATTGATCCTCAGCTTAAGGCTATATCCAGCGAATTTTTCCACTACAAGAATCCGCGTAACGTCACTGCCATAGCAGCCGATGCCCGCACGTTCGTGAACCAGTCAACCAAGACGTATGATGTGATACTGGTCGATGTATACGGTGATGCGACTATTCCATTCTCGTTAATGACAAGTGAGTATGGGAAGGCCGTGGCAAAACGTCTAAAAGCTGATGGAATATTGATAGCCAACATTATTGGCAGCCTAAAAAGTTCATGTAGTGAAGTTCTAATGGCGCTGAGTAGTGCTTATCGTCAAGACTTGCCCTATGCGTGGTATGCTAGCCGGCCAGGTGCACTTGAAGACGAGCGTGCTAACTACGTAGTTGTATACGCTAGGAAGACCCTATCGATAGTAGGCTATCGCGATCTCCCTGCTAGCCAGCGGGCGCCATACACCGACAACTATGCTCCGGCAGAACGTTTGTATTATGAATGTGAACGGCCTGTTCAACCTTAGTACCTTCCTATAAAGTACGAGTATGTCCATTATAAAAACATATACGCTATATGTAGCGTTGTAAATAACAAACATTACGCTAGCTGTGGCACACCAGAGGTAGCGTAGGCTGCTTATGCTTGTAGTCAAAAAAACTGCTAAAAAAGTCTTGCATGGGCTATATATAGGGTCTATATTAGTTTGCAGACCACTACATATGTAGTCGTTCAATAAAATAGACAGTAACGCAAGGCACCAAGAACTGCGCTTAACTCTTCTAGAAGGCTAGAAGAGGGTGTCTTTCGTGTTGTCGCCCGGACGTCTTAGGGAGGTGAAACGGCGAGCTGTAATAAACATAAAACTAACTAAATAGGGGATATACATGAACGGAATTCATGTGGTAAAGCGAGATGGCACCCGCGAACCATTTGACGCCAACAAGATCAACCTGGCACTCGTGAAGGCAAGTGAGGGATTGCCTGATCAGATTTCAAAAGTGGTACAGGTTGCGACAGAACTTCAGTTGACATTATTTGATGGCATTACAAGCGAGCAGCTTGATGAAGCGGTCATTCATACTGCTTTACAGAATGTCAAAGACGATCCAGATTTTGACACCATCGCAGCGAGGCTGCTGCTCAAAAACATATATAAGAATATCTTAGGCGACTACGAAACTGACGCAGAACTTAAAAAACTTCACGCAGTTAAGTTTGCAGAATATATTAAGTTCGGCGTTAAAGAAGGCTTGCTTGATACTCGCATGGCTGATGCTAAGGTCTTTGATATTAAAAAACTTGCAGATGCACTTGACCCATCACGCGATGGCTTAAGTAAGTACCTAGGTGTTGTAACCAACAAAAACCGCTATGCTCTTCGCAAGCAATCTGGTGCACCGCTTGAAGTTCCACAGTTTACTCATATGCGTATTGCGATGGGGCTAAGCTTTAACGAAAAGAATCCTACTGAAGCGGCTATTGATTTCTATACTCATATGGCCAATCTTGACTATGTACCTGGTGGCTCAACCCGTGTAAACGCCGGTGGTTCGTTCCCGCAGCTTTCTAACTGCTTCTTGTTAGAAGTGCAGGATGACATGGAATCAATTGCTAAGGGTGTGCGTGATGTGATGTGGATTGCTAAGGGTACTGGTGGTATCGGTATCAGCCTAAATAAGCTTCGTGCAGCCGGCTCACCTGTGAAAACGACCAACACCGAAAGTACTGGCCCAATTCCATTCATGAAGATGATTGATACGGCACTCTTTGCTGTAAGTCGTAAAGGTAAGAAAGCCGGTGCTGCAGCACTCTACATGGAGAACTGGCATCTTAACTTCCCACAATTCTTGGATTTGAAGCAAAACTCAGGCGATCCATATCTTCGTACTCGCTTGGCAAACACCGCTGTGTTTATTAGCGATGAATTTATGAAGCGTGTTCAAAAAGGTCAAGATTGGTATTTGTTTGATCCAGCAGAAGTTAAAGATTTGCCAGAACTATATGGCGCCGAATTTTCAGCCAGGTATAACGAATACGTTAAGCTTGCCGAAGCTGGCAAGATGCGTGACTTCATAAAAGTTCCTGCATTGCAGCAATTCCGCCAGATCTTGACCGTACTTCAAGCCACAAGCCACCCATGGCTTACTTGGAAAGATACTATTAATGTTCGTGCTCTTAATAACAACACGAGTACGATTCACCTTTCAAACCTTTGTACCGAAATTACATTGCCACAAGACAAAGACAATACGGCTGTATGTAACTTAGTTTCAATCAACTTGAGTGCACACTTAAGGGAAGACAAGACGTGGGATTGGGATCGCTTGGCTGCCTCGACTCGTTCAGCGATTCGTCAGCTTGATAATCTATGTGATATCACCAACACACCGATTCCAGAGGCTATGAACTCTAACCTGAAGAACCGCGCACTGGGGCTTGGTGCTATGGGCTTTACTGATGTGATTGAAAAATTGAGCTACAGTTACGAATCAGAAGAGGCGTACCAGTTGATTGACGAACTTATAGAGTTCATTAGCTTCCACGCCATTGATGAATCGGCCGACATGGCTAAGACTCGTGGTACGTACGAGACATTTAAGGGAAGTGGTTGGAGCAAGGGAATCTTACCAATCGACACTCTTGATGAGCTTGCAGCTGATCGCAAGGTGAAGGTTGATATTAATCGCAAGCACAAACTTGACTGGGAAGCACTACGCAAGAAGGTTAAAAAGGGTATGCGAAACGCTACGTTAATGGCGATCGCTCCAACCGCTAACATTGCTCATATTGCTGGCACAACGCCTGGCCTTGACCCACAGTTTGCTCAGATCTTTAGTCGTTCAACCTTGAACGGTAAGTTCCTTGAAGTGAACACAAACCTTGTTCGCGATCTTAAAAACCTTGGTATTTGGGAAGAAGTTAAGGACGAACTACTTGCTAAGCAAGGAGATATCCAAACAATCGATGCAATTCCTCAGCATATCAAGGATGTATACAAGACAAGCTTCCAGTTAAGTCCATACGCCTTTATTGAAGTAGCAGCCCGTGCCCAAAAGTGGGTCGATCAGGCGATTAGCCGAAACATGTACCTTGAGACTCGTAACATTGATGACTATGTAGATATTTACATGGAGTGCTGGAAGCGTGGACTCAAGACTACTTACTACTTGCATGTTAAGCCGCGTCATCAGGCTGAACAATCAACCACTCGTGTGAACAAAACCGAAGAGTTAGCTAAATCAAGCGGCGGTGCCCGTAAGGCTGGCTTTGGCTTTGCAAAGAAACAAACAGTGGAGGTAGGCTCATGACGAACTGCACATGTGCATGCAACTGCTGCAAATAAAAAGAACTAACGAATCATAAAAGGGAATAGGGAAAGAATAGAATGAACTCAAACGCAATCATCAACGATCAAATGACACTTGAAGAGAAGCTAGCTGCTATCGATGCTGCTATGCTAGCGGCTCAGGCAGTTGCCGACGACCAAGCGGCTGCATCTGGTCAGGTATCTGCACCACTTGATCCATCACTACTAACAATTTGCGACGGATGTGAGTAATGAATTTCCGTCCTCATCTTGAAGCTGTTCCTGCGCCTGATAGCACAGACGCAGAGTCAGATTGGAGGAAAGTTGTTATTGCCTTTCAAGGTGATGCGGTGCCACGCGATAGCGATGAAGCTAAGGATCCGAGCCTTATAGAGGCGCGTCTTGAGCGTGCTAAGGCCGAAGATAGGCGTGCAAAGATTGAAACTCGACTTCGAAAGGGAAGTAAGGAAGCTGGTCAAAAACCTATTCCTGGAATTAACAAGAGAGTAAAAGAGGCAATGGGACTTACGGCTGCTAAAGTCGTTGAACTGCCTCGTGATAATTAAGGAGGTGTCATGGCAGGAATATTAGGCACTGGTATCCAGGACGGATTGCTCCTGAAGCCGGTACATTACCAATGGGCAATGGATCTGTATGATCAAGCGGTAGCGAACACGTGGTTCCCAAACGAAATTCAGCTTGGACAGGACTTAAGTGACTGGAAGAAGATGACCGACGAGGAGCGTCACGCGATTACGTTCCTAATGAGTTACTTCAATCCAAATGAGCTTCTAGTGAATAAGGCTTTGGCATTTGGGGTGTATCCATACGTGAATGCTGCTGAGTGTCATTTGTACTTGGCGAAGCAAATGTGGGAAGAAGCTAACCACTGCATGAGCTTTGAATATGTGCTCGAAACATTCCCAATTGATCGCGATAACGCCTATGCAGCCCACGTTGAAACACCTTCGATGGCACGCAAAGAGGAGTTTGAGACTAAGTACATCAAGCGTATGACCGAAGAAACGCTTGATATTACGACCACTGAAGGTAAGAAAGATTTCATTCGCAACCTTGTGGCGTACAATATCATTCTTGAAGGTATTTGGTTCTACAGCGGATTCATGGTTGCACTTAGCTTCCGTCAGCGTAACTTACTACGAAATTTTGGTTCGTTAATTGACTGGGTGGTGCGCGACGAAAGCTTGCACCTTAAGTTCGGCATCAACCTTATCTTAACTGTGCTTGAAGAGAATGAAGACTTGCAGACTGAGGAGTTTGCAAACGAAATCAAGCAGATGATCCTTGACGGTGTAGAAATGGAAGAAGCCTACAACCGCGATCTACTACCAAACGGTATTTTAGGCTTAAACAGTGACTACATTAATCAATATGTAAAATATCTGGCAGATCGTCGACTTGAAGAGCTCGGATTTGAGCCACATTATAAGACATCTAACCCAGCTAAATGGATGGC
>JALRBJ010000016.1 GCA_023257815.1 Candidatus Saccharimonadia bacterium
GTTTTGTTCGGCCGGATGGCGATAAGGCGGGGCTTGAGATTGCCCGCGAGCTTCATGCCAATAACTACTTTGATCTACACGCTGTTACGGTCGTGATTGTAAGTGGACGGCAGCCTGGACTCGTGGGAGGTACCGACACAATACGAGTTCGTATGTTAGAATAACGAACGAAACAATAGGTGGGATATTGATGAAATTCTTCAAAAAAACAATCAGGGATGTACCACTAGAGGGTAAGACGGTACTACTTAGGGCTGACTATAATGTACCGCTTAAGGATGATGGTACGATTCATGATGATTTTAGGATTCGGGCGAGCTTACCAACGGTTAAGCGGCTGCTAAAAGACGACTGCAAAGTCGTAATCATCGCCCACCTTGGTAGGCCGGAAGGTGTTGACCCGAAATTTAGTCTTGAACCGGCTGCTAAACGCTTGGCTGAGCTACTTAAAGAACCGGTTCGCTTTGTTGATCAGACGACTGGTGACAAAGTTCGTATGGCTATAAAACGAGCACCAAAACGGGGGGTGATCGTACTTGAGAATCTACGTTTTAACCCTGAAGAAGAGGCAAATGACGAAACATTTGCTCGTAAATTAGCCAAAGATAGCGGTGCGCACTATTTTATACAGGATGGTTTTGGGGTAGTGCACCGCGATCACGCTTCAACGGCTGCGATTACACTTTTCTTGCCAAGTGTGTCTGGGTTATTACTTGAAAAAGAATATCTATCGATTGTTAGTGCAATGAAAGACCCTAAACGACCACTCGTGGCTGTAATGGGTGGCGCTAAGGTGAGCGATAAGATTCAGGTGGTTGATGAGCTTGTAGATAAGGCTGACCGCTTGTTGATTGGCGGAGCCATGGCAAACACATTTCTAGCGGGGCGTGGCCAGAAGGTTGGCATGAGCAAATATGAAAAAGACCAAGCGTCAGCGGTGGCGTCAATTTACACGGCAGCTACTGCTAAGGTTGGTGAAGCCAAAGTTGATGAGTTCTTAGAACTACCTAGTGACGTGGTGGTAGCTAAAAGTCTTGATACCCCATCAAGTCACCAGAATGTCACTTTAGCTGAAGTGACAGACGATGACATGATTCTTGATATCGGAACGGCAACGACAGCACGGTATGTGGAGGCTATCGTTAGCGCGGGTACAGTAATTTGGAATGGAACTCTAGGTTATGCTGAATTAGCTGTGTTCGCTCAAGGTTCCGCTAAGATTGCTGAAGCGTTGGCTACTCACTCCCATATCGAATCAATCATTGGTGGTGGTGACACGGCCGACTTCGCCATTCACTGGGACAAGAAAAAAGGTGACAGTTTTAGTCATGTATCAACTGGCGGCGGTGCCAGTTTGGAACTGATGGCCGGAGAAAAGCTACCAGGTATTGAACACCTGCTAGACGCGTAAGGTAAATTTCTGTACACTAAGAGCAAAGCAATAAGCGTAAGCGAAATTATAACTAGGGTGAGCAACAGAAAACTGATTGTAGGTAACTGGAAGATGAACCTCACGATTCATGAGGCTAGTTTGTATGTTCACAAGTTATCGGATAAGATTCAGAATCATCGCAATGTTGAAGTTGTGTTGGCCACTGGATACCTTACGCTTCCCTCTTTAAGCTTGCAGATTGATCATCGTCAATTTAAGCTAGCGGCGCAGAATCTGTATTGGCGCGACGAAGGCGCCTTTACGGGTGAAGTTTCGGCGCACCAATTACGCGGCTTGGTAAACTACGCTATTATTGGTCATTCAGAACGGCGTCATGTATTTGGTGAAAAGGATAAGGATATTCGTGCCAAGGTACAGGCGGCTGTACGCAATGGCATTACTCCGATTCTTTGTGTAGGCGAGACTGCAAATGAACGAGCGGCCAAAGAAACTGCAGGCGTTATTCATGATCAAGTGGTTGGTGGATTAGCCAATCTGACTGCTGAGGAAATAGCCGATATAGTAATCGCCTATGAGCCTGTTTGGGCTATTAGCAACGGTACTAACTTTGGCGAACATAAGACACCAAGTGCTGATGATATAAGAGCTGCTCAAAAAGTAATACGAAACCAAATTGCTCATCTATTTGGAAAAGACGTAGCCGAATCAGTTAGGGTGTTGTATGGGGGTAGTGCGAATTCTAGTAATAGTTCAATGTACCTTGGGATTGATGGTATAGATGGCCTTTTGGTTGGTGGAGCAAGCTTGCGAGCCGACGAGTTCGAGGCAATCGTCGAAGCAGCATTTAAAGCGGGGAAGAAATAACTATGAAAGACATTGATTTTGATGAACTTGATCAGGCAGTAAACTCGCTCATGTCATCAAGTGAAGAGGCTACGCCAAATCCAGAGTCATCAGCTATACCTTCTCCCGTTTCGACTCCACAACCCATTCAAACCTCGCAAACAGGCGTCACTGCAGATGTACCTATGCCCACTAGCTCTGTGAACACTGCTACTCCCGCCGTAAGAAGAGCTGGCAGATTTATGGATATGGTTCATAGCTCATCAGACATGAGAAACCGACCAACGACGATACCATCAAGAGAAGGAGTAGCAATTGCTCCGCCACGTTCAACAGCCAAACAAGAGCCCGCCGTAGCTGAACCGGCAAGTGAAGCGGTAGAGTCACAACCATCTGAAACAGTTGCAGCGCCGCTTGCGGCAGAGACTCAATCTATCGTCGCACCAAGTGTTGATGCCACGAATATGCCCGATCCTCTTGAAGTAGATGTTGCGCCAAAAACCGATTCTGCCACTGAAGATACGACAACTTCAGTAGATGTTCCACAACCTGATGCTCTTGTGAATCAAGTGAACGAATCTCCTTTCTTAACTGATGCAAAGGTTGAAAAGCGTCCTCTTAATTCAGACCCACTGGCAGGCACTCCACCGTTGGTTGATTTAGAAGCTGAACTGAAAAACGATACTTCTACTGATGAAGAGGACAAAGAAAATTCTACACAAGCAAATGGCGAAGACGAGCCACCAGCCGTACCACAAGTACCCGAACTCAGTAGTGACTTAGTAGCAATTGAAGCTGGTGAAAAAACAGAATCGGTAGTTGATGCTACACAAACGGAAGAATCTTCAAAAGACGACCAGACTCCTCAGGGCGATGCATCCAAAGAATCATCTAATAAGCCGACCGGACCTACCTCAATCGCACAGCAGTATAAGACTTCGGAGTCGACCGGCGATAAAACTCATGCCGCGATTTATGATGCAACTGAATATCCTACACCACTTGCTCATCCGGCCAAAAAGAAATCTGGCTGGCTGTGGATTATTTGGGTGCTTGTACTACTCGCAATAGGTTGTGGAGGAGCGGTTACGTTGTATCTAACGGGAGTGATTCCGTAAAGTCCATCTGGTTAGGTATACTAGAGTAAGATGAAATTTACAGAGGGTTTAAACGACGCTCAGCGTTCGGCTGTTGAGGTAGAAAATGGACCTCTGCTAATTTTGGCAGGAGCCGGAAGCGGTAAGACTAAGACATTGACGCACCGAATTGCTCATTTGATTGGTGAAAAAGGTATCTGGCCAAATCAAATTTTGGCAGTGACATTTACCAATAAGGCAGCCAAAGAAATGCGCGAACGTTTAGCAGTACTGCTTGGTCAACCAAACACACGTGGCTTTATGCCCTGGATGGGAACTTTTCATGGTACATGCGTGCGTATGCTGCGACAAGATGGCCAAGAGATTAGCATAAAAGCAAACTTTGTTATTTATGATGAAGATGATCGGCAGGGCTTAATTAAGCAAGCCATGAAAGACCAGGACGTTACCGATGCAAAAATAAAGCCACGAGCAATTAGCGCAGCAATTTCGAGTGCGAAGAATGAAATGATAAGCCCTGATGACTTTGAGCTAACGGCAAACTATCCATTCCAAAAGACAGTTGCAAAGATCTATAGGAGATACGAATCGTTGCGGCAAGATGCGGGTGCACTTGATTTTGATGATTTGTTGCTCGAAACGGTACGCTTGTTTCGTGAAAACGAGGATGTTAGACGCAAGTGGCAACAGCAATTTGTACATATTTTGATTGATGAGTATCAGGATACGAACGCGGCGCAGTACGCAATTGTAAAAAGCTTAGTGGGTCCGGAACGGAATATTTGTGTGGTGGGTGATGATTGGCAAAGTATTTATAGCTGGCGTGGGGCTGACTTTACTAACATACTTAACTTTGAGCGTGATTTTGCGGGGGCGACGGTCATCAAGCTTGAGCAAAATTACCGTTCGACCGGCGCTATTCTAGAAGCAGCGCATAATGTGATTACCAAGAATATTGAGCGGACAGATAAGAAGCTATGGACGGCCGAAAAGGCTGGTGCGCCGGTGCAAATTCACGAACTATATGATGAAGCCGAAGAAGCTGGTTTAGTTGCGAGTCGCATTTCGGCACAAACTGCGATAGGTGCACGCCAGCCCGATGACTTTGCTGTGTTATATAGGACGAATGCCCAGAGCTACATTTTGGAGCGAGCCATGTTGCAAGCCAGGATACCGTACCAGATCATCGGTGGGGTTCGTTTTTATGACCGCAAAGAAATAAAGGATATTATTGCTTATTTACGACTTGTGTATCAACCAAACGATCGAATGAGCTTTTCACGTATTGCTAACGTGCCAGCACGTGGTTTAGGATCAAGCAGCCTTGAGCGATTCATGGCGTGGCAAGCTGGTAGTGGCTTATCTATCACCGAAGCCCTTCAAAGAGTAAATGAGATTGATGGTTTAACGCCGCGCGCTAAGAATTCATTTACTAAGCTTGGAGAATTGCTGTTAAATTTAGCCGACTTAACCGATGACCCCAGTATCTTAATTGATCAGTTACTAAAGCGTAGCGGGTATCTAGAAGCACTGCGTGATGGCTCTCCACAGGCCGAAGATCGTGAAGAAAACGTTAGTTCACTTGTTTCTGATGCAAAAACCTTCGCCTCATTGCCCGACTTTTTAGAAGAAGTTGCTTTAATGACAAGCGCCGATGAATCGAAAGGCAAGCCTTGTGTGACGCTTATGACCCTCCATGCTGCCAAGGGTCTTGAATTTCCAGTTGTATTTATGGTGGGTATGGAAGAGGGTATTTTCCCATACTCACGTATTCACGAATCAGGACCGAAAGAACTCGAAGAGGAGCGCCGCCTATGTTACGTTGGCATGACGAGGGCGCGCGAAGAATTACATCTAAGCTATGCGGCATCACGGCTGCAATTTGGTCAACGTGGTTATAATCCACCATCACGTTTCTTGCAAGATATGGGAAGCGCAGTAGCAATAAGCGAACGTCAATCCTTCGCTCAGCAAGAGGCGTACGAATCGTATGAGATGGGCTTTGATATTAACGATCGTGTACGCTCCAATCAGTTTGGTGTTGGAACTATTGTCGATATTGATGGCATGGCTGTAACTGTACGGTTTGATAGTGGACAGACAAAGAAGCTCAATGTTGAATATGCTCGTTTAGAGCGGCTGTAGACCTTACAAGATCAGTCTAGATTTGCTATAATATGTAGCAATAACTTTGAATAAAGTTTTGGTGCCCAAACAGCTGCGGTTGTTGCACAAGTATATGAGAATTACTACTAGAATTTCACCTTTTTATATCTTACTAGCCGGATTGATGGTCGGCCTAGTCTTGCTTGGATTGTTACTAATGCCAAAGGTACATGCTGCGGGTAAGGGTGAACGTCTAGTCATGATTCATGACCGAGGTGTCGATCGTGGAATACTGACAAAATCCAGCTCTTTAAAAGAGGTTTTACATGAAGCACATATTAAGCTTGACAAGAATGACCGTGTAGAGCCAGGTCTTGATGAGCAGTTAGTTGCGAGTAATTACCAGGTGAATATCTACAGAGCACGACCTATAGTGATTATAGACGGTAACGTTAAGCAATTGGTTATGAGTGCCTATCAAACTCCGAAGCAGATTGCAAAACATGCAGGCATTGAGCTGCAGGATGAAGATATTGCCAACGTGGAAATAAGCAGTGACTTTGTAAGCGACGGCGCGGCCACTCGTATGATAATCGACCGTGCCTTGCCGATTCAGCTTAAATTATATGGTAAGCAACAGATAGTTTATACGCAAGCTACATCCGTAAAGCAATTCTTACAAGAAAAAAAGATTACTCTAGGTAAGGATGATGATATGTCGGCCATGGACAGTACACCAATTACCTCAAACATGGCTCTAAGCATTTGGCGCAACGGCAAGCAAACGATTACTCAGGAAGAGCCGGTTGCCTTTGAGACTGAACGAATTCAAGACGCAAATCGTGATGTGGGCTTCAAACAAATTAATACGCCAGGTACGGATGGTACCAAGATGGTTACCTATGAAATTATTATGCAAGATGGCCAAGAAGTCAGCCGCACCGCAATACAGTCGATTGTAACCAAAGCGGCCGTTAAGCAGGTCGAGACGGTTGGTTCTAAAAAGAAGGGCGGCACGCCGGCTCAGAATCGTATACTTGGTAAAGCTATGATGATTGAAGCTGGTTTTGGTGAAGACCAATGGTCATGTCTTGATAATCTTTGGACACGTGAGTCTGGCTGGGATCAGTACAAATCGAACTATAGTGGCTCTGGTGCATATGGTATTCCACAGGCGTTGCCTGGCTCAAAAATGGGTACTGGTTGGCAGGATGATCCAGCTACGCAAATTAACTGGGGGCTTGGCTACATAAGGGGGCGATACGGTACACCTTGTGGTGCATGGGCAGCATTCCAGTCTAAGGGGTGGTATTAGCCCGATGCCTAATAAGGCACTTGGTCAGCACTGGTTAAAAGATCGCCTCATTCTAGAGGCGATTGCTGATTCTGCGGACATCATTACAGGTGATACTGTGCTCGAGATTGGTCCTGGGCTTGGTACGCTTACCTCTGAGTTACTACGGCGGACAGACAAAGTAATTGCCGTGGAATTTGACAAAAGCTTGGCAATGAAGCTGCCAGGCCAGTTTCCTGGTAAGAGCCTTCAAGTGATCAACGAAGATATCTTATCTTTCGATTTAAATACCTTGCCAAAAGACTACGTCGTTGTTGCGAATGTACCTTACTATATTACGAGTAAGATAGTCCAAAAGCTGATGACGGCTGCTAATAAACCACGGATTGCTGTTCTGTTGGTTCAAAAAGAAGTAGCCGAGCGAATTGCAGCCAAGCCTGGTAATATGAGCATTTTAGCAGTAGCGGCGCAGGTGTATGCAAAAGCTGAGCTTGGTATAGAAGTACCGAAAGAATTTTTTACGCCGCCACCAAAGGTTGATTCGCAAGTAATTATACTTAATACACGAGCTATGCCTTTTGTTGGTTCAGTAAACGAAAAGCAGTTCTTTAGGGTAGTAAAAGCTGGGTTTTCGGCCAAGCGTAAGAAACTCCGTAGTAGCTTGGCCGGTGGATTAGGAATTTCTAAGCTAGAGGCCGAAACGATACTTGGCGATGCTGCTATTTCGCCCGATGCTCGCGCTGAAGATTTATCGCTCGAACAGTGGCATACTATTATGGAGAAGAACCATGCATAATTTACTACTGACCGTGTCGGGTATGGCTGATGGCTCAATGTCAAAAGCTGTTGATGATGAACAAAGGTTTAAGAATCGCCAGGCGTTTTTGGGTCGCAATGGTATAAGTACTGAACAAACTGCCCTAGTGCACCTAAGTTACGATACCAAGGATTTCAGACGCTATTACACGATTACCGCAGATCAAGGTGGTGACGGTATCATTTCGCCATCAAGCATTACGGCTGATGCATTGTTTACAGAGAGTAAGAACGTTGCCTTGCTACTACCAATAGCGGATTGTATTGGTGCAGTTATATATGATCCTACACTCCAGATTCTTGGATTGGCTCATTTAGGGCGTCATAATTTGTTGCAATCAGGGGGGACGGGTATTGTGGCCTATATGGTAGACGAATTTGGTTCGCAATCAGCTAATTTACATGTATGGTTAAGCCCTGCGGCGGGACGCGAGAACTATCCGCTGTATGATTTTGATAATCGTAGTTTGCATGAAGTCGCACTCGAACAATTGCTGGCAGGCGGTGTAGCGAGCGAAAACATCACGATCGATACTCGTGATACAACGACAGATACAACATTATTTTCGCACAGCGAGTTTTTAAAAGGCAATCGTGAACTTGATGGCCGCCAAGCTGTTGTAGCAATGATGAAGCCCTCTTAATAGCTCTCTGTTATACTAAGATGCAATGGGAAAAAATCTTTACATCACCACCGCAATTCCGTATGTAAATGCCAAGCCGCACATTGGTAACGCACTTGATTACTTATTGGCAGATATCTGGGCGAGATACCAGCGTCAGAATGGCCGCCAGGTACGATTTCAGGTAGGAACCGACGAGCACGGCAACAAGATTGCTGCCAAAGCTGCCGAGGCTGGTATTGACCCCCAAACGTATACCGACCAAATGTATCCCAACTTTGAAAGCCTTATGAAGAAAGTAGGTGCTGAGTACACTGATTTTATACGTACGACCGACGGACATCATAAGGGGGCAGTGCAGTATATATGGCAGCAACTGCAGCCATATATCTACAAGGGTACCTATCAGGGGTGGTACTGTGTCGGTCACGAAGCTTTCTTTACAGATAAGGAGGTTGAGGCAACGAATGGGGTCTGTCCGGATCACCAAACACCGTATGAGCAGGTGAGTGAACAGAATTACTTTTTAAAAACCAGTGAATTTTCAGACCGAATTAAGGAAGCGATCGAAAAAGGCAAAATGCAGATTGTGCCAGAATTCCGCAAAAAGGAATTTCTGAACCTAATTAAAGACGGACTGCCTGATGTGTCGATTTCACGGCCAAAAAAGAGTCTAACATGGGGTGTAAGCGTCCCTGGTGACTCTGATCAGATTATGTATGTGTGGGTGGATGCATTGTCGAATTACTTAACGGTGCTTGGTTACCCTGATAAGCCTGAATGGCAAGAGTTTTGGCCAGCTGATATCCAGGTAGTAGGCAAAGATATCTTGCGATTTCATGCGGGTATTTGGCCAGCTATGTTGCTAGGAATCGGTGTAAGTCTGCCTAAGAAATTATTGGTACACGGTTTCATTAATGTTGGCGGCTCTAAGATGAGTAAAACCGTTGGCAATGTAGTTGATCCGAATGAAGTAATTGATCAATATGGACTTGATGCCTTCCGTTATTTCTTTGCCCGCCATATTCCTACTCAGGACGATGGTGATTTTACGTGGGAAAAGTTTGAAACAGCATACAACACCGAACTTGCCAACGATTTAGGCAATTTAGTAGCACGAGTAGCTAATATGCTTACTAAATATCAGGCTGGAGTAATTGGTGATGCACCACTGGGCGAGCACGATATGAAGCAATATCATGCTAGTTTTGAGAAACTTGAGTTTAACAAAGCACTCGACGAAGTCTGGCAAATGGTTCGTTCGCTCAATAAATATATCGATGACGTTAAGCCATGGGAAATTGCCAAGAATATTGGCAAGGATACTGATGCCGAGTCGCACCTTGCTGAAGTACTAGCGCACTGTGTTGGCAACTTACTACAGATCGCCGACTTGCTTGTTCCATTCATGCCGGGTACTGCTAAGGCGATTCACGATACATTTGAATCGGGCGTAGTAAAACCACTTGATACTGTTTTGTTTCCTAAGATGTATCAACATACAGTTCAGACCAATGCTCAAGTTGCAAAATAATGTTTATCGATACGCATTGTCACATTCATGAAAGCGCATTATTTCCAGTGGAAGAAGTTGATGATGCTGTCAAGAACGCTATACGGAATGGTGTTACTAAAATCTTGTGCGTTGGCACTAACGTAAAAAGCTCGATTGAAGCCGTCGAGCTGGCTGACCGTTATGCATTTTGCTACGCTGTCGTTGGCGTGCATCCGCATGATGCAAAAGACGGTTGGCAGTATATCAAGCAGATACTACAGGATAAACACAAAAAAGTTGTTGGTGTTGGCGAGATTGGTCTGGACTACTATTATGATAATTCGCCGCGTGATGTACAGATTCGAGCATTTGAAGAGCAACTGCAGTGGGCAAAAGAGTACGATTTACCAGTAAGTTTTCACGTTCGTGAAGCGTTTAGTGATTTTTGGCCGATTTTTAGTAACTTTTCCGGCCTAAAAGGCGTTCTGCACAGTTTTACAGATAGCATACCAAATTTAGAACGTGCATTGTCTGAAGGGTTATATATCGGTATAAACGGTATCTCAACCTTCACAAAAGACGGAAATCAACAAAAAATGTTCGATAGCGTGCCACTGGAACGAATGCTGCTTGAAACTGATGCACCATTCTTGACACCTGCGCCATACCGTGGTAAAGTAAATGAGCCAGCGTTTGTGAGGAATGTGGCCGAGTATCATGCCAAGAGGCGTGGGGTAGAACTCGAACACCTTGCACGAGTCACATCAGCAAACGCATCTACGTTGTTTTCTCTTTAATCAGAGAGACAAATCTCTTACAACATCAACATATCAATATTTATCAATCTGTTGTCATGCATCAGGAGTTTTATAATGAGCGAACAACCCTCAAATGTCTCTAGTCTGGATGAGTATCGTCGTAGTCGCGAAACGCAGACACGCTTAGATGACAATACCGACGTCGCTCTTCACCTTGGACGGGATGATTTACGGTCGTATGCTGACATCGATAAAGAGCGCGATGAAGTTGCGCGGAGTTACACAGTGAATAAAGTTGAAAAGGAAGCAGATGTCTTGTCTGTTTCGGCTGCTACCAGAGATCTAAGAAATCTTGTTATAGTTCGCAGGGACAAATTAGGACTAATGTCATCTGAGCCTGAAGCTTTAACCGCGGAGCAGCTTGAGGTTGCTGCTTAGGGAGTCTGAAATGGGAGTATTAAATAAAGCAGTAACACTCCTCGTAGGCAATACAAATGATATTGCTTACTTAAAGTTACCTAAACTAAAACAATCACCTAGCAAAATGAGCGAACGTGAGTTGATTCAACTTGAGAGTAATATCGGTCGCGAAATCTTTGGTCCTGTTCCTCCTGGTCATCGGCGAGAATTCTTTTGCTTAGACGAAAAGACATGCATTTGGTACGAAGAGTACAAAGACGAAAAAGGAAAAGTGGTTACTTCCACGACTCGCTACGAGTTTTTAGGCGATAAAGTTCTTAAAGCACATAATGGTGCCAAATATAGCTACATTGAAGGCAGTGAATTAAAAAATCTACTTCTTGCTGTAAATATGTACTATGAACGGGCGATGCGTAGCATTTATAAGCGTGATCCCGATACTGGAAGCCCGTTGGCGTAAATTCTATAAGCTATAATTGGTACAGTAATGTCTGATCGAATATATTATCTTGATCACGCTGCAGCAACTCCCGTTGATGCGCAGGTACTTGCGGCTATGCAGCCGTATTATTCAGACAACTTTTTTAACCCGTCAAGCCCCTACGCTCCAGCCGTTGCTGTGCGACGTGACTACGAAATGGCAAAGTCAAAATTGGCAAGCACGATTGGTGCCAAGGCTGATGAGATTGTGATTACTGCCGGAGCAACTGAATCAATCAACCTTGCGTTTTCATCTGCTGTAAGTCATGTTGTGGTGTCGGCTATTGAGCACGATGGAGTGCTTGCGGCCGCGCGTCGAATAAACTACGACAAAGCTAAGCCTACACATAAAGGCATTATTGAACCAGCGACCGTGGCATCGCTGATTACCCCTGAGACGGATCTTGTGAGTGTGCAGCTTGCAAATAACGAAATTGGTACGATTCAGCCAATTCGCGACATAGTCTCGGTAGTTGAAGCCGAGCGTGCTAGGCGTAAAGAAGCTGGCGAAACAAGGCCGATTTATATGCATTGTGATGGTTCGCAAGGGTTCGGGCAAATTGATGTCAATATAGCACGCCTAGGTGTTGACATGCTAACGCTCAACTCAGGCAAGATGTACGGGCCGAAACAGGTGGGATTATTGTGGGTAAAACCAGGTGTAAAAATTGTACCAGTTATCATTGGCGGTGGTCAGGAGCGCGGTCTTAGAAGCGGTACCGAAAATGTCGCTGGTGTAATAGGTTTTGCTGCGGCTGCCGAAAAAGCATATACGCATCGTAAATCAGAAAGTGAGCGACTACAGAATTTACGTGATCGGATGCAGCAAGATCTAATAAAGAATTTTGATGATCTCATCGTTTCTGGTCATCCAAAAAAACGTCTGCCTGGATCGCTTCATATTTCACTGCCAGGTATTGATGGTGAACGTTTGGTATTTAGTCTTGAAACAGAAGGCGTACTAGTGGCCACCGGGAGTGCTTGTGCAGCCAACAAAGGCACTCGTTCACATGTTTTAACAGCCATCGGTATGACTGACGCTGAAGCTGATGGAAGTTTGCGGATTACACTTGGTAGATTGTCTGATGATGAGTCGCTTAAAACGGCAACATCTATCATCATTCAGCATATTCAGCGTGAGAAAGAGCGGGTAGGACGTGCGTAATGTCTTGATTGTCATTGCTGGGTTGCTCGTAATATTAATTACTGTAATTAGTGTTTATTTGACGCCTGATGATCTGCGTGACTGTAAAACACCAGCTTTAGAGGGTACCTGCAAAAAAGCCGATGCTATCGTGGCGGTGAGTGGCGGTAATACGTCTGTACGAGCCAAGGAAGCGATTTCTTTATATAAGCAGGGCTGGGCTGATACTTTGATTTTTTCGGGTGCTGCGGCCGATACGAGTGGTCCAAGTAATGCTGAAGTCATGCGTCGTCAGGCTATTAAAGCTGGTGTTCCGGAGAACGTCATTGAAGTTGAATCAATGGCGCAAACTACTAAGCAAAACGCGGAACGAACTAACCTGTTGCTTAAAGGTAAGCTCAACGCAAAACGTATTATATTAGTTACTTCACCGTATCACCAGCGTCGAGCTAGCCTTGAGTTTCGTGCGCTTGCAGGCCAGAAAAGTAGTATTGTTAATCATCCTACGCCCAATGACCCAGATTGGCCGCTCATATGGTGGCTTACTCCACGTGGTTGGTGGCTAGCTGGCGGTGAGCTAATCAAAATAGCTGCATTCTATGCCGGTGAAAGTCGATGAGTAAAGTATATGTTGGCATGAGTGGAGGAGTCGACTCCAGTCTAACAGCGGCTCTGCTAGTAGAGGCCGGTCATGATGTAACTGGTGTGTATATGAAAAACTGGACGCAGGATTTGCCTGGTATGCGCTGCCCGTGGGCGGATGATCTAGCCGATGCGAAACGTGTTGCCGTGCATCTAGGTATTGATTTCAAGGTGTTTGATTTTGAGCAAGAGTACAAGCAGAAGGTAGTCGACTACATGATTGGCGAATATCGTTTAGGTCGTACACCCAATCCCGACATTATGTGCAATCAAGAAATTAAGTTCAAACTATTTCTTGAAACGGCACTCGAAGATGGTGCTGAATATGTGGCGACTGGCCACTATGCTCGTACAAAAAATGGCCAATTGTTGTTGGCTGAAGATAGCAACAAAGACCAGACCTACTTTTTGTATCGAGTTACCAAGCAGGCACTCGAAAAAACCCTCTTTCCGTTAGGTGATTTTACAAAACCCAAGGTTCGTGAAATGGCCGAGGAGCGCGGACTAATAACTGCCGCCAAGAAAGATTCAGTCGGTATCTGTTTTGTTGGTCAGGTTGGTATGCGTGAGTTTTTGAGTAATTATGTCGATACCGTCCCAGGGGATATTATTGATCGTTCGAATGGTAAAGTGCTTGGTAGGCATGACGGTGCAATTTTTTATACATTAGGCCAGCGTCATGGGCTCGATGTGGGCGGCGGCTTGCCATACTACGTAGTTGGTAAAGACATGGACTCAAATGAAGTATACGTTTCGACCGATCTTAACGACAAAAGTCTTTGGCAGAATACTATTAACCTTAATTCGATACATTGGATCGACACGCTTTATGAAGGTGAATGTTTAATTCGTGTACGGCACCGTGCACCATTAATTAAAGCAGTGATTCGGGACAGTATACTATATTTAGATGAAGCAGAGCGTGCCGTTACTCCTGGACAGTCTGTCGTGATATATAAAGAAAATCATTGTCTTGGTGGCGGAATTGTACAGTAACGTATAGCGTAAAATGACTTGTCCCGCCCACTAGGCCTAAATGGCTAAGCAGGCGGGACGTTGGTGTCAGGCGAAGATGATGATGCTGGCGATGAAGATGACCAGAAGCAATCCCGCTGTGGGTCCCAGCCAGCTCCAGTAGCTGTGCAGGTGAGCCCTCTCGCTCTCGTCCATGGTGCTCCCTTCGACGTGGTTGAGCTGACATTTATATTATATAACTAAAATAAAAAAAGTAAACTCGTGCTACAATAACAGAGATGAATGCCCAAGAAATCCGCAATGCTTATATAAAATTCTTTGAAGAGCGTGGCCATAAGGCCATTAAACGCTCACCTTTGGTTCTAAAAGACGACCCAACGACATTATTTACTGGTAGCGGTATGCAGCCAATGATTCCGTATCTACTGGGTGAACCACACCCAGAAGGTAGGCGTATTGTTGACAGTCAAACCTGCTTACGTGCTCAAGATATTGATGATATTGGCGACAATCGTCATACCACGTTTTTTGAGATGCTAGGTAACTGGAGCATGGGCGACTACTTTAAAGAGCAGCAGATCGAATGGATTGCTGAGTTCTTATTCGACGTTGTAGGGCTTGATCCGCAAAAAGTTTACGTATCTTGCTATATCGGCAATGAGACGTACGAGATTCCTCGTGATGATGAAGCGATTGCGCTCTGGACAAAAGTTTTTGCCCAGCGTGGTATTGATGCCAAAGTTGTCGAGATTGGTACGGCAGAAAACGGCGATAAAGTTGGCATGCAAGGTGGACGAATCTTTTTGTATGACGGCAAAGAAAACTGGTGGAGCCGCAATGGCAACGAAGAGAACACGCCTATTGGTGACCCTTGTGGCCCTGACAGCGAGATGTTTTATGATTTTGGTGAAGTTGCACACGATGCAAGCTTTGGTGAACCGCACCCCGCCAGTGATTCTGGCCGATTTATGGAAATTGGCAACAATGTCTTTATGGCGTATAAAAAGGTGGCCGAAGGTAAGTTCGAGCTGCTAGACAAGCCAAATATCGATCATGGTTCGGGATTAGAGCGAATCGCAGCCGCCAAATTGAACGATGCCGATGTGTTCAAAATTAGCCTCATGTGGCCAATTATCGAAAAACTCCAAGATCTAAGCGGCAAAAAATACGAAAGTCACACCAACGCCATGCGTGTTATTGCCGATCATTTGCGTGCTGCCACATTCCTGGCGGTTGACGGCTGTGTACCAAGCAACAAAGAGCAAGGCTATGTCATGCGCCGCCTGCTTCGCCGTGCAATTCGTTTTGCATTTGAGCTTGGCATTGAACAGAACTTTCTTGAGGGAATTGTGCCCGTGATTACAGATTTATATCACAATGACTTCCCAGAAGTTGCCAGCAAGCGGGACGAAGTAATTGCAATATTAATCAAAGAAGAAAAAGCTTTTCGCCAAACACTTAGGGGGGGCATAAAGCAGCTCAGCAAGTTGGCGTATCCAGCTGATGGTACTCATGGCTTTGTAACTGGTGGTACGCCAATCGGTAAAATGGTACCTAACGAATTGCATTCGCTTCAGGTTGACGGCAGAGCAATATTTACGCTTTATGATACCTATGGATTCCCAAGTGAGTTAGCCGTCGAAGAAGCGTATAGACAAGGTATACTTGTTCCCGATTCTTGGCGTGAAGATTTTGATAAGCTGATGCAAGAACAGCGCGCTCGTTCACAAACGGCAGCTAAAGGCACATTCAAAGGCGGTTTGGGCGGGCAAACCTTACAGCACAAAAAATATCACACTGCCACACACTTAATGTACCAAGCACTTCGTGATGTATTAGGCGATCATGTAGTGCAGCGCGGAAGTAACATCACTGAAGAACGGCTTCGCTTCGACTTTTCTCATCCCGAAAAAGTTACCCGTGAACAGCTTGATCAAGTTGAGCAGATTGTAAACCGTGAAATTGCCAAAGACCTACAGGTTAGCTTTGCGAAATATCCTACCTCAGAAGCAACCGGTTCACTTGGTGCACTCGGCCAATTTGGTGATCGTTATGGCGATACAGTTAAGGTGTATTCAATGAAGGACAAAAGCTCACCACAAGACGAGCGTCCATTTAGCTTTGAAATCTGTGGTGGGCCACACGTTGACCATACGCTTCAGTTGTTTGAAGATGGTAAAAAATTCAAAATCACCAAAGAAGAAGCTTCAAGCGCTGGTATCCGACGAGTCAAAGCAATACTGGTTTAAGCAGCGTTCGCGTTAAAGAATGCCTGCATGGTCAAGTCATCCAGTGCTTGATGTAATATGTCAAAGCGATAAACACCAGTGTCAGAGGTCTTTGCAAGATGAGCTAGAGTATCGGATGATAAGCCGTCGCTACTACTGTGAGTCAATCGGATCTCATCTTCCTTGATTGTGCTACCGTTTCTTTGATATTTTACATCGTACGCAAGCCGCTGACTTATATCAACAGGAGCCACGCTAATGCTGGTAAGTGCCGTGACTAGTAGGCTGCGATGGATCTTTCTATTGGTGCGACCATCAACAAGCTCAATAGTTCGAGCTGCAGTATAGCCATCAGCTTGAGCAGTGGCCAGTGTTGCCCTGAAACTGTTATTCCCGGCTTTGTAGCGTGCTCCTAGGTGCATATCTTTAAAAATCGCCTGAGTTACTCCAGTAGCCGTAGTAGGCACACCGTCGTATAAGGCTGCGACTGCACCATCTTTGGATACATACTTAAGCATATCCTCAAGCATATTGTCGTGACTCAAGAAAGTTACTTGTTCTCTACCTTTTTCTTGAGGCAAAGAGGTAGTTCGCACCCATTGGCCATGATCAGCGGAAAGGATATATGCTGATGCCCAATTTTGCACAGCTTCAGGGGATTGATGCGCTACGCGGACTTCAGCTGCAAACTTACCACTCTTCTCGCTACTGTACGCTGCGGCTACTCTTGCATAACCATTTGGTTGGGGAGCTCGATAATCCTTTAAAACTCTATTAGTTTGTGTTGGAAGAATTGCTGCATCGCCAACCGATCGCACAAATGATTCGATCCGTCTGGCTAATTCGGTCTGTTCGGCAATATCAGGGCTAAAACGAAACGAGCCTTGGCGCTCTTCACCGTGAGTGAGTGCTAGTGTGTCCGGTCTCATTATTATTATAATACCATAAATATATAAAAAACACAATACTCCTATCGTCATACCGTAGGATACGGTATAATGGAAAGCACTTATGGTATTTGAAAAGCTTCGTGAATTAAAAGCTGCCAGGCAAGAATCAGATAATAACCAGCACATCGTTGCGCTTGATATTGGTACCGAGTTTGTTAAGGCATTGATTGCCAAGCTTGAAGACGATCAGCTAAAGATTGTCGGTGTCGGGCGTACACGTCAAGATGTGAGCGATATGCACTCTGGAGCGATTGCTGATATTGCAGGAGTTGTACAAAACTGTGAAGCGGCCTTGTCGCAAGCTGAAGAACAGGCCGGTTTGCAAGCAAAACGCGTGGTAATTGGAATCGCCGGCGAATTAGTAAAAGGTGTTACGAATACGATTCGCTACAGGCGGCCACAACCAGATCGCCCGCTTGATGTGGCTGAAATGGAATTCATCATTGAAAAAGTTCAAGAACGCGCGCAGGGTAAGGCTCAAAAACAGATTGCACTCGAAACAGGTAACGAAGAAGTTGAAGTAAAGCTGGTTAACTCAGCATTGGTGAGTATTCATATTGATGGCTATAAGGTGTCAAATCC
Source organism: Candidatus Saccharimonadia bacterium (assembly GCA_023257815.1). Lineage (GTDB taxonomy): Bacteria > Patescibacteriota > Saccharimonadia > Saccharimonadales > Saccharimonadaceae > UBA1020. The sequence continues at coordinate 17,847 of JALRBJ010000016.1, forward strand.
AATTGGCTTTCAGGGTAAAGACGTCGCTGTCCAAATCTATACTGCGTTTGCACCGATGGTTCATATTGGTGCACTTGAACGGGTTGCTGATGAGCTGGCACTTGAATTAATAGCAGTTGCTGCCGAACCTTTTGCAGTCAGTCGTAGCGTGTTAGGTAACGATGCTTCAAGCAACTTCACAGCTATTTTAACAGATGTTGGTGGCGGTACTACCGATATTGCTGTTGTAAATGACGGTGGTGTTGAAGGTACTAAAATGTTTGGAATTGGTGGTCGTAGTTTTACTCGTACTATTGCCAGCGAAATGGATCTTACCTATAAAGACGCAGAAAAACTCAAGATTAATCTTAATCACGAACAAATTAAATCTAGTGTTAAAAAACAAGCTGAAGCTGCTATAGATAAGACTATTGAGGTATGGCTGGCTGGCGTTGAGCTTGCCTTAAGTGAATTTGACTCAGTCGATCATCTACCTAATCGAATCTTGTTGTGTGGTGGTGGTTCAAGCCTCGATAAGTTAGTAGAAGCACTTGAAACTCGTGAATGGTATAAGGATCTGCCGTTTACAAAGCGTCCAGCAGTTCAGCATATTTCACCGCAAGAAGTTGTGGGAATAGAAGATACAACTGGTGATGTAAATGACCATACGTTCATCACGGCTATGGGACTCTTAAGGGTTGGCTATGATACAATGATGGGCAGTGCCGATGATGGCTCAATCAAAGAAAAATTAAATCGGATTCTACGTATTTAACAGATGAATAAGGATGTTATATACATCGATGTCGAAGACGACATCACCGCAATTATCTCGAAAGTAAAGGCCTCAAAAGAGAAGATTATTGCTCTTGTGCCGCCAAAGCGGATTGGGGTACTGCAATCGGCTGTTAATTTAAGACTGCTTGCACGCACAGCAGATGGCAGCGACAAGCGTTTGGTGATTATAACCAACAACCATGCATTATCAAGCCTGGCTGCATCGGCTAATCTACCGGTTGCAAAAAACCTTCAGTCCAAGCCTGAGCTAGCACCGATTAGTGCGCTTGAAGTTGATGATGGTGAAGACGTAATTGACGGCAGTGATTTACCTATAGGTGATCATGCAAAGCAGGCACCTAATGCCGACGATGCAGCAGTTGATGCTGCTATTGCCGGTACCGACATGGCGCAACCCCCTAAAGATGGTGAACGCACAAAGCGAGCAAGGTCTAAGTCGGGTTCACGTGTGCCCAACTTCAATACGTTTCGTAAAAAAATGATCGCTGCTATCGCTGGTGGAATATTACTAATTACTTTCTTAGTATGGGCGATCGTGTTTGCTCCTAAGGCTACCATTGTAGTGGCCGCAAAAACCAACGATACCTCTATTAATGCCAAAGTGGCTGTAAGCGATAGTGTAACAACCGATTTAGATAAAAAGACGATCAAAGCTACGAAGGTGCAAAAAACTGAAAAGAAAACAGTAGATTTTGCTGCCAGCGGTACCAAGAATGTAGGTGAAAAAGCAAGCAGCACAGTTACGTTGCGCAATACATCGCCTAATGCCGTTTCGGTTCCAGCGGGTACAACGCTTTCAAGTCAAAGTGGACTTTCGTTCGTAACTTCAGGAGCGGTTGTTGTAGCTGGAGCAACCTTGTCTTTTAGCTGTCAGCCGAATAATCTTTGTCCTGGTTCGGCTACTGTTAGTGTGATAGCTGCTGAGGCTGGGGCTAAATATAATGCAGCCAGTGGAAGCATGAGCGGCGCTCCTGGTGGATTGACTGCAACCCTGCAGAGTCCAACATCAGGAGGGACCGATAAGATGGCGCGAGTAGTAACAGCGGAAGATGTCCAAAAGGCAAAAGATTCACTTACAGATGGTGATACAAGCAACGCCGAATCGCAGCTTAAATCTTCAATCAAGAATGCCAAGATCATAGACGGAAGTTTTAAGGTTGATTACACCGATGTCAAATCAGTTCCAGACGTCGGCGCCGAATCGCAGAGTGGAAATGCAAGTTTAAGTGCCACGGTAGTCTACTCATTGTACGGAGTATCGTCTGGTGAACTAGGCAAATACCTTGACAGCTATTTAAAAAAGCAGCTCGCCAGTAGGGAAAATCAACGTGTCTACGATAATGGTAACAGCAAGGCTGTTTTCCAGGATGCCACGAATACGGCTAATGGTGCCGAAGCAACCCTAGTGGCTACTGCGAAGGTGGGGCCACGTCTTGATGAGAGCGATATTAAAAAACAATCGCTTGGCCGAAAAACTGGTGAGATTCAAGAGAACCTGCAGTCTATACAGGGAATTGAAAGCGTAGAGGTAAATTATTTCCCATTCTGGGTAACATCTGTGCCTAATGATGAGAAGAAAGTAATTGTTCAATTTAAGGTAAATGACAAAGAGTAAGCAAGTGCTCGGTCTCGATGTGGGCACTGCACGAATCGGTGTGGCGCTTGCTGATACCGCTGTAAGGATAGCGATTCCGCATGGATATATTGAAGTTGACGGTTCTGAATTTAAGCAGATCGCTGAGCTTGCTATTGCAAATGGAGTTGAAACAATCGTCCTAGGCTATCCGCGTAATCAAGCTGGTGAGCCGACTGCGCAAACGGCGTATGTAGAAGATTTCGCTGAGAAGCTTAGCGATATAGATGCTACAGTAGTATTTCAGGATGAATCATTGACCAGTGTTATCGCCGAAAAACGGTTGATCCAACAGGGAGCACCCTACACTAAAGGTGATATTGATAGCGAAGCAGCTGTAATAATCTTGCAAGATTACCTGGAGCAGCGAGTATGAACGGAGACATAAAACCACCAAGGCCAGTGGTTGCAGCTAGGCCGCAATTAAAAAAAGTTGATGGTATACGTCAGCCTGTAGCTGCTTCTCCTATTCAATCCACTCCTAAAATCGTCGAGACACCAGCACCTGATCCTCGTATTTCGTCGAATGTCATCCAGCCAAAACGGCGACCTACATTAAAACGCCTAATCATCGGTTTATTAAGCGGCTTAGTTTTATTGCTTGGCATCGCGACCCTTGTGTCGTGGGGGTGGTATAACCAGCAACTTAGTGCGGTTCAGCCTGGGAGTAACGAAAAAGTAAAGATTACAATTAGCCCAGGTACTGGGCCCGCTGGAATAGCTACCCAACTTAAGAAGAGCGGTGTTATTCGTAGTGAAACAGCGTTTGGTTGGTACGTACGGCTGAATGGTAAATCGGGATTGTTACAGTCTGGCGCATACAGATTAAGCAAATCAGACGATGTACCCACTATCGTGAAGCATCTTACTTCTGGCACTACCGATACTTTTTCAATAACCTTCTTACCAGGCGCAACGCTTGCGAAACATCGGCAAGTTCTTATTAATGCCGGCTACTCAGCTAGTCAGGTAGATACTGCTCTGAAGAAGACGTATACTGGTGAATTATTCAGTGGCAAGCCGGCTTCAACCGATCTAGAAGGTTACATTTATGGTGAGACGTACAATTTTCCAGCCGATGCTACGCCTGAGCAAATCCTTCAAAGAACATTTGATCAGTTCGAATCCGTTATCAAGCAGGAAAATCTAATAGAACTCTACAAACAACAAGGATTCACGTTATATCAGGGTATAACGTTGGCCTCAATTGTCCAGCGTGAAGTGGCCACCGCTCAGGATGCTGCTCAGGTAGCCCAAGTGTTTGAGCTAAGACTCCGTAGTGGCATGCAGCTTGGGTCGGACGTGACGTAT
>JALRBJ010000017.1 GCA_023257815.1 Candidatus Saccharimonadia bacterium
ATTGACGGTGGCTCAGTTAAAGTTGATGGCATTGATGTCGCCAAGGATCCACAGAAAATCAAATACCTTATTGGTGTTCAACCTCAAACACCTGCATTCCAAGATAAAACCAAGCTAAAAGAAGTTATCGAGATGTTTGCTGCTGCATACGGCGAAAAAGTTGACCCCATGGAATTCTTAAGGGATGTTGATCTTGAAGATAAGGCGAACGAGTATGTCGAGAATTTATCGGGTGGTCAAAAGCAGCGACTTAGCATCACAACTGCTCTTGTCCATGGTCCAAAAGTCTTCTTTTTAGATGAACCTACTACGGGGCTTGATCCGCAAGCACGTCGGCATCTATGGGATCTGATTGAGAAAGTACGCGATAAGGGCATATCCGTGATCATGACAACGCACTACATGGATGAAGCTGAAGTGTTGTGTGATCGCATTGCGGTTATGGATGCAGGTAAGATCGTTGCACTTGATACGCCAAAAAACCTGATAAAGAATCTACTTAAAAAAGGATTTAAAAAGGAACAGCACGTTGAGCAAGCTGATCTTGAGGATGTGTTCATTGATCTTACTGGAAAGGCGCTGCGGGATTAATCATGAATAAATCATTCTACACAGTTGCAACCTTTGTTCGTATCAACACCAAGCGCTTCTTTCGCGATAGGTTAGCATTATTCTTTACGGTTGGATTTCCGCTTATCTTCTTATTTGTATTCGGCAGTCTGAATGGTGGCGGTAACGATGTTTCATTCAAGGTAGCCTTCATTAATCATTCAGATTCACAATTTGCGAAACAATTCACCAAACAAGCTCAAGACAGTAAGGTGCTTAAAGTCAACAAAGAGACTACAACGCTTGATGATGCCAAAGAGAAAATGAGTCGTTCCGAAATTGATGCCGCGGTTGTATTACCTAAAGATTTTGGTAAAGTGCAGCAAGGCCAATCTGTGCCAAGTGGTCAGGCTAAAGTAATTTACACGCAGAATAACCAGCAGTCGGCCGTCGCACTAAGTTCTGTATTAGAAGCACAATTTAAAGCGATTAACTCTAAATTTGTTGATACCAAAGTACCGTTTAGTGTAAAAAGCGAACAACTTAATCAGCGTAGTCTTAGCGCGTTTGACTACACCTTTGCTGGTCTGCTTGGGTTCGCAATTATGGGCATGGGTATCTTTGGTCCTATGAATGTGTTTCCTGAGCTTAAGAAGATGGGTATCTTGCGCAGGCTATCTACTACACCGCTTAGGGTGTGGCAATATTTCCTTGCAACTATGGTTGGCCAAGCTGTGATCGGTTTAATTAGCCTTGCAATCATGTTCGCTGTTGCTATTGTCATCTTTAAACTTAAAGTAGTTGGTAATCCTATTGAACTTGCAGTATTTATGGTGCTTGGTATCATTATGATTCTTGGTATTGGCTTGGCACTGGGTGGCTGGGCTAAGAATGAACGTCAGGTTGCTCCGCTTGGAAATATCATTACTTTTCCTATGATGTTTCTTTCAGGTACCTTTTTCCCACGCTTCCTTATGCCTGAATGGCTGCAAACAGCCAGTAGCTTCCTGCCGCTTACACCTGTAATCGATGGTATAAGGCTTATCGCCACCGAGGGTGCACATTTAGTGAACATCCTGCCTCAAATCGGTCTAATTGCTGCTTGGATGGTAGTAATCTACGCCATCGCCTTCAAGGTATTCCGCTGGGAATAGTATTGACTTTTTAGAGTGTTTATGGTAATATCCAACCATGACAGAAGCACTCATTGTTGAAATTGAAGGCGATATACACTCTCCAGATGATGATCTTGATATTGCCAGTTCTCACCTTGAACTAGTACCTGATGCACGTGAACGTACTGCACAGCTGGAAGAAATGGCTGAATTTGATGCACGCAGTTTACCACGACCACGACGATCTGAAAGACGAGTAGGTGGCCGTACATTGAGTCTTGTTAAATCTTCACCAGATAAGGAACGGGAGCGTGATTGGGCAGAACGTGCATATAAAGACTAAACGACTACAATACTCCACTTTTAAGACAATCAATACCTAAATCCACAAGTTAAATACTTATTTCTGGTGGAACTGATCGGCAGGTTCTTGAACCATCATCACTAGTTCGAGAGACTGGATCGCGCCGTGATGCTCGCTCAGCGAACCACTCGTTCTGAGCTAGGTACAGCAACTGTAAGACTCCACCGTCTTCGATCAAGACACACTTGACCAGATCGTTACTGACTACCTCAACGGTGTCACCAGCTACAGCATTGCCAAAGCCCACGGCATCACAAAGGGAGCAGTCATTGAAGTGGGTTCATGCGACAGGTCACCAGTCTCGTCCACGAGGATCCGTTCCAGAGCAACTGAGTTGATCTCTGGCGGCTTTGGTCAGGTGTCAGCCAATCTCAGGGGCTCCAAGAAGAGTTGATTATGTACTTCAGGAAGCAAATAAAATTTAAGTGCAGGCATCCGGGAGACGCAGCCCAAGAGGTTCGACACCAAGGCACCGTTAAACTAAGCCCCGCGGTCCGATACACAATGCTAAAGTCTTCCATAATCGTAAATAAAAGGGTGACTAATCAGCCAGTAGTTCACTCGCTCGGTTTGCGATCGACGTAACTACACGATGCGCCACTATTAAGTCGCCTGGATCAATACCAGAGAAGGTTTGTGCAGTCACTTTCTGCGCTTGAGTGTTCAGATCATTAAGTACACTCTTGCCGTTCAGAGTTAGGTCATACACGTCATTCTTAACAGTTATAATACCCTCGCTTACCAGTTCGCCAAGAAGCATCTCAACCGTGTCATGATCCACTTTGAGGGCACCAGCGAGCTGGCTACTTAGTTGAGCTTGAGAAAGTGGAGCCGGGCTCTTACTAATAATTTGTAGTGCAGCCCAATGACCATACCCAAGTTTTGGGTTTGATCTAGCAAGGATTTTGGCAAGATTGGCACGAAGAGCATTTTCCACCTCGCCTAGATCTCTCGTAGTTAATTGTGCTTCATTCGACATGGCTTTCTCCTTTATATTTAAATTGAAGATTCAAGTAGTATCTCAAGATTAGCGGCAAACTGCCGTGAACGAGGGCTGGCATCTCCGCCCAGTGGTGTCATAAACTCAGTCATAAGTTTGTAAACAATGCTTATGGCATGTTCAGCGAGCTGCTCACCTTCAGTAGTTAGGTGCAATCGAACGGCACGATTATCTCGAAGGTCCGGGACACGAACGACTAGCTGCGCAGCTTCGAGTGTGCGAATAATCTTTGAAATATAGACTGGGTCAAGTGCAGTGTGGTCTGCCAATTGGCGTTGCGATGGCTTTTCGCCCGAACGAGTCATACCCCACAACGAAGAAAGCACGACATATTGCGCATGAGTTAAGTCTATGGGTAACAGGGCTGCGTCTACTAAAGTTCGAACTTTAGTAGAGAGTCGCCAAATAGCGTAGCCGATAGTTGGTGAAGAATCTTGAGTCATATATATTAGTATATATAGAAATAGTTTCCATTGCAACTAAATAGAGATTTTAGATCTCGACTGAACTCTTTGTACGTGAGGTGACGCTTCGAGCCGGAAACTAGTCACTAAGACTACTGGTGATGCCTTTCAGTTGTCGCTGCATCTCGGCATCATCAGTTATACGCCAATGCTGGGTGATCTTTCCGCTTTTGATTTCTTCAAACTGCATTTGGCGTACCCGTATTGAGCGGTTGGTTGGCGCTGCACCGAACAGCATCCCAGTATTTGTACCTGTTATAAGTGTTTGCACAGCAATGAGATTGTTCTCAGTAACCGCTCTAATGATTTCGTAGTTAATATCTGGAAAGCCTTCTCGTATCTTACCCGCAATATACTTCAAGCCCTCGATACCCGGATGACCAGGCACACTGGGTGTATGATTAATGTAATTGGGGTCAAGCAGTTCATCGAACAGACTAAGGTTGCCCGTGTTCCATGCTTCAAAATAGCGCCCTATAACTACGTGATAGTCAATCATATTCATTCCCCCGCTTAGATAAATTGGATTAAGAATACTCCGGTCAGCAGCAGAACTACGCCAGCAACACGCATAGGTGTAAGTGCTCGCTTGACCATACGCATCAATCCCCATCGGTCTACCGCCATTGACGCAAGTTGTTGGCCGACAACAGTGAGTCCAACCGTTGATGCGACCCCCAGGATTGGTATAAGGAGTGGCATGGCAACAACGTAAGTTGCGCCAACGAACCCGCCAATATATCCCCAAAATGGCATTTTGCTTGTGGGCAGTTTTGGCTTTGAAGATTTAGTTATGAACTGCCACAGAGCTAGGCTTGCAGCCATGACGACGGTTGCAAGAGCAAATGAAAAGAGAGCGGCAACTATGATGGTTCCGCCGCCACGCTCTACATCATGACGCAGAAGCGCATTGATAGGGCCTTGTGCAGCAAGAGCAGCGCCAGCTAATACCGCAAACAATGTGAGCAAGAGATGATTCTTATTGTGTGCTTCCTGAGCCGGCAGTTTGGCTGATTTTACGACAAGCCCAGCTCCGCCAAGTACAAACAGCCCGCCAAGTAGCGCGGAGGGCGAGAAAGGCTCTTGTGCAACACCGAGCCAACCGAAGGTGTCAATTAACAGGGAGGTGAGCATCTGGCCTGCTATGAACAGACCTACAGCGTGAAGAGCACCTAAACGTGGAAAGAGTATGATTCCGGCTGTAATATAGATGGCCGAACCAAATCCTCCGATGAGATGCCACCAGGGTGCACTAAACAGTGCATTGATGCCACCGAAACCACCAACAAAGAGTCCCAAGATAGCGAGCGCAACCGTCCCAATGGATAGCTGCAGTGCAGATGCTCCCAAGGGGGAAGCAGTTGCTTTAGATAGCTGTAAGTTTGCTGCCGCCTGTACGGCAAGTAGTCCACCAAGGATGACAGCCATGATAACGAGAACAATATTCACTTGTACAACCTTTCCTTTATAATCTTTCTATTAGCGAACCTAGTATAGCTTCATACTCCATTATGGTAAATACATACCATAATGTGCTATAGTGACTATATGGATACTATAGTGATAAGTCAGTACAAAAGGGGTGATATTTTTGATCCCAAGTGTCAGTCGCGCGAGACGCTCAATCTTCTGTCAAGTAAATGGACGATTCTGATTGCCTACGCGCTTCAATCTGGCACCCTAAGGAACGCCGAACTACGAAGCACCTTGCCTGGCATTACACAGAAAGTACTGACAACCACTCTACGACGGATGGAGCAAAACGGTCTTGTAAGCCGTGAGATAAAGCCAGTCATACCGCCCTGGGTAGAATACTCCTTAACGTCACTAGGGGTCTCATTGCTTCCAGTCCTTGATGCCTTAACGGAATGGTCTGAGCTGCACTACCAAGAAGTGCTGGATGCCCAGGTGCTCGCACCGAGCAATTTGATCTAAATTAACGAGTGTACTAGCTTGCAAATCAGCTTCAATTACGTCAAAGATTCTGTGCTGTTGTGGTGTGCTTCTAATTTTGCTGCTGTGCCAAAACGCTGCAGTTCCTTGAAAACATTTTCGGTCATCCGCCCCTCGGCAGTTAGGGTGTATTCGACTTTTGGCGGAATCTGAGGATACACCTCACGGTGAACGAGCTTATGTGCTTCCAAATCTTGCAGGCGGAGGGCGAGTGTGCGAAGACTAATGCCAGGCAATGAGCGGTGCAGCTCGCCAAAACGCATAGTGCCATGTTCCAAAAGCCTAGCAATAATCAAAATGGTCCATTTGCTGCCAAGTACATTTAATACGGTTTCCAGGCTACAGGCAGGTTCTTTCAAAATAGTTATATCCATTACTTTACTTTTTTATAGTATATAATATTATTATAACTACTTTACTTTATAAATCAATAAGCAGATAATGCTTGTTACATGTTAACAATAAAACGGTATCAACACAGGAGATAGAGTTATATTCATATGAAGGCCACGCAAAATCATAAGACCATACTGCTAATCTTGCTTACCTTAACGCAACTACTTGTTATCATTGATGGTTCCATTGTTAATATTGCCCTACCTGCGTTAAAGGACACATTACATTTCAGCAATACATCACTACAGTGGGTTATTACAGCGTATATTCTATCTTTTGGCGGTGCGCTACTGTTAGGGGGTCGGCTTGCTGATCGTTTCGGCAGACGCAAGCTGCTTATTGTAGGCACGTCGGGGTTTACAATAGCATCTTTACTGCTCGGGCTTTCGCAAACCAGTCTAATGCTCATCACGCTACGCGGCGTACAGGGTGTAAGCGCGGCTATCATGACATCGGCTGCTTTAGCCATTTTGCTGGCAGCCTTCCGGGAAGGCCATGAAAGGAATAGGGCGCTCAGTATTTGGGGGCTTGCGAGTTCAGCTGGAGGTGCATTAGGTGTCTTGTTGGGCGGCGTACTGACAGAACAGTGGGGATGGCAGTCAATCTTCCTGATAAACGTACCTGTTGGTATGATCATACTGATCGGTATAATGAAATACCTACAACAGGACACAGTAAAGTCAACCGTTAGATCACTTGATGTACCTGGAGCAATAACTATTACCGGCGGTATAGTAAGCCTTGTATATGCGTTGTCTCAGGCGCCGCTTATAGGCTGGACAGCACCGGCTACTGTTATATCGGCGATCGCTGGAATCATACTCTGCGCTGGCTTCTTTTTTATCGAAATGCGCAGCAGGCATCCACTCATTCCACTTTCTATTTTTAAGATACGCTCAGTGAGCGCGGGCAATATCGCCATGCTGATACTTACGGCCATAGGTATGGGTCAGTTCTACTTTAACTCGCTATACTTACAAAATATATTACACTATTCGTCAGCAGACGCAGGGTTAGCCTTCCTGCCTATCCCTATTGCGATTGCAGTGACCATTGCGTTCGTCCCCCGTCTATTAAAAAGGTTTGGATATCGGCATGTACTTGTGGCAGGGACGATACTTATGGGTGCTGGAGCGTGTGTGCTAACGACATTCACTCAAACAACTTCATATGTGACAGCGATTGTTCCAGCTTTCCTACTAATCGGCGCCGGATTCGGTTCAGCAGTGGTAGCAACTAATGTGGCGGCAACATCGGGCGTCGCTCATGAGCAAAGCGGTATTGTATCAGGTCTGGTTAATACATCACAGCAAGTGGGCGGTGCATTAGGTATAGCCGTTTTGACGCTTCTAGCTAGTGGTCATGCTTCCTCAAATATAATTGATATGCCGGGATACCATATGGCATACCTAGGTATCGTTGGATTAGTTGCACTGCTACTAATTGTCTCATTAGGCCTACGGGGTTTGCCGAACCAATCTACCGATGCACACTAAGTGTGACAGCTAACTGCCTAAAGTTTGTTGATCGCCTCAACATTAAAACCCCCCATTCAAGTTTGTTGAACGTTTAATTCCCGAAGCAAACGCCGAGCCAAGAAAAAGAGCGTAGGAGCGATAAGCATTTACGCTCGCGACTCAGCAGGCTCATCGCTGCTTTTTCTCACCCATGCTCCTCCAACTGCCCACAGTGACCACACAACAGCATTGATAAGTAGGCTGGCGTCATCCCAAAGATTTCTGTGTTCTGGGACAATCGCGTTGCTCTCCCAGATGTCTCTAATCTGGAACAGGATGACCACCACGCAGAATGCCAGGCAGAGCACCAGACGTAGCCTCAATTGCAAGTGTCCGACGATTCCTCCAAGCAGCCCAAAAATAGGGCCAACGATGAGTGCTTGCGGCAGGTAGGTAGTAAAGCCGGACGAATTGAAGGCATGCTGGCTCGACAGATCATCGCCAATGTAGAACAGCACTACCATCCCAGCACACACGACTAGTCCGGCTGCTGCTGAAACCCAGTACCGCCTAAACAGTAAACCGACACAGAATGGCGCCAGTGCATAGGGAACAGGTGTATTCACTATGTCCGACACCCACCGAGCCGTCATAGCAACCATTGGGCCAACAAAGCAGAACATGACGGTGAAGGTGACAAAAAGGAGACAAAAGCGTAGAAGCGTCATTACTTCTAGAATACTACATTCGCAGGTAGACCTACTTGCTGCTTCTTAACCTTGCGATAGTGCTCATCACTCGGGCTTTGTGCCTTGGACGCCTGATGCTTGTTCCTTCTATTCCATATCGCGAGCAATCATACGGATTGCTCTGGCCAGTTTCTTGTAATCTATCTCCGGCCTTACCTCTGCATGCACCGTAATAGCTCGGACTTTCTTGCCTGTCTTCTTGGCGGAGGCCTGAGCATGTGAGTAAGCCTGACGTTGTTTACGTCTGCAAGTGGGATCTTGGGTTGGCCCATACGTGATGAGCTGATCAAGATGAGCAGCAACTTTGCTAGCTCGGTGTGGAGTGATGGATGTTTCTTGGAGATGGTTACTCTATAAGTAACAAGTTGTTCGTCGGCGAGGGCTTTGCTAACCTGGAAATAGTCATGGAGGTTCCACTGCTCAGCGAGAGATAGATAGGAGAACCATCCTCCTATGGCTTAAGTCACTGATGCCATACACGCACGTACCGGTACATTCCACAGGGTTGAAGAATGCCCAAAACCATGTAGCGATGCTTAGACACCTTATGAGATTAAAACCCTTTGAGGAGGCTAAATGACTATTCGAGCATGACCGCATGACGTACCGATCGGACACTAGAACACCCCTGTTAAAGGGGTGTTCTAGTGTAATGAAACTATATTTGGTGGGGACGGTCTTAGCTTATTTGAAACACGCCCACTTGAAGATATCCTAGCAGACATTGCTGTTGGCTGGAATGATGCGCGCCGTATTATGGATACTCAAAGGGCGAAAGTAGCGACAGAGGTTAGTTATGTTTTATGAACGAGCATGAGTATAAGACGAAGGTCTTTGAAACAGATTATCTCCTACAAGCTCGTGACGGATACGGTGATATAATTACATAAGAAAGTAAGGAGCTGGTCAAAGCTCTAATGTTTATAAAATCAAATGCTACCACAGGGCTCTGTTTACGGAGATTATAAAATACTTAGCACCCCATTTCAGGGTAACTACGGCATTGTATTCAAAGCACTTCACATACCAAGTGGCAAAGAGGTTGCGCTAAAATTCACAAAATTTCCACTTAATCGGCATTGGTATGGTCGCTTCAAGAACGAAAATAAGTTTTTGCACCACCTAAAGCCTCATGACCATATCATTCAGGCGCATTCACACGTAACCCACGATAAGACCAACGCCTATTACTCTATGGAGTTTTTAGAGATAGGACTTGAGAACTACCTTGGTAGTATTCCATCCACTGACACCGATAAACCCCTAGAGCTTTTTAAGCAGGTTTGCACGGGTCTTGACCATGCTCATTCAAAGCGAATTTATCACCGTGATTTGCATGCTGCGAATATACGAATGGATGCCGACAACGCCAAGCTTGTAGATTTTGGTTTAGGTAAAGACGGGCTTAATGCGACTAATAGTAGTGTTGGTCAAATAATGTGGTTCGGTGGTGCGGTTACAACCCCTGAGGCATTTTTCCATGTCAGTGATAGCCCAAGTCATGACGAGGATGTCCGTAAGGACGTGTACGCTCTCGGTATAATTCTACTTACTCTTTTTGCGCCAAGTAATGTTGCCTATACGTTGAGTATACGAAATAGTATGCAAGCTTATTTTATCGCCAACGGTTTTACTGACTATAATGCTTACTTACAACTTAACGAAGCTCAGAGACAAGCCCATTACACGTCATGGCTAACTTCTCTTAACCCCAATATAAGCAATTCATTGAACGTTTCATTGGCGGACGTTAACCTAGCAAAGAACATATCGGCTATTATCAAAAAAGCATGTAGCGCTGATTACACCGCGCGATATGCATCTGTACAAGATGTCTTAACTGACATAGGAAGGTTATAATAAAGCCATGCCAACACCAGTACTGTCAAAACCTGAGCAGCGCGAGCCAATAGTCGTAGCTGGTGAAAATGAAAATGTGCAGCAGCTACCTGACTTTACTCAGCACGGGATGGTTCAATTTGACCAAGACAATAAAGCACCATTGGACTTTCTTGCTGCTCGCAGGGCGCGGATTGTTAAACAGCTCAATCCTTCACATAACGCTAGGGCTGTAGTAGAGCTAGGAGACATCCATCTTGCCAAGAAGCAATTAAGGCATGCAGAGAATGCGTATCGTGATGCCATAAAGAAAGACCCTAACCTAGTAGATGCATATAGAAAAATCATCCCCCTTTTAATCATCCGGCAACAACTAAAAGCTGCCAATGATTATTACTTGCGACTTATTAAGCTGACATCCAGTCATCCAGATATCTTGTATGAGTATCTGACTTTTAGAATGACATTTTTCTCTGATGATGAAAAAATTATTACAGAAGTAAAAGCTGAACTTCAACGACTAGTAAAAGCGTATCCAGAAAGAGAAGATTTTAAAAACGCTCTCGGTATATTATGGCTGATACATAAGTCCGATATCTCTAAGGCTGCATCCTGCTTCCGAGATGCTCTTGAAGTTCAGCCAAAGAGCATAGACGCGCTTAATAACCTTGGTACTTGCTTACAGCGCGAAGGAAAGCACGCGGAAGCTTATAAGTACTACCGTAAAGCTTTAAAAGTTAATACAAAATATCCTGCCGCGTATGAAAATATCGCAAGCAGTTATGTTGCGCAGGATAAACTAGACGCTGCTCTAAGCGCATTATTAGAAGGTCAGTCCTTAGGGCTGACATATACCCCGCTTTGGGACCATAATACAGGCTGGCTTATGCTTTTGACTGGCAAATTAGAAGATGCTAAGAAGTGGTACTTGAGCAAGACGAAACAGGAGCCTAATAATAACCTGCTCTTTAATAATTTAGGAGTATGTTATCAAAATCTCGGTAAGCTTAAATTGGCAGAGAAGAGTTATCAAAAAGCCGCTGAGCTTACATTGACTATTAAAAAACAGCACCCTGACTATAACGACCCGAGAGCCTTAAATGCTTTTTACAATCTGTGCAGGCTACTTTATAGGTCTGGTAACTATGAAAAGCTAGAAGTTGTGTCTAAACACATCCTAGCTCTCAATTCAGAAGACCCAGCTGGACTGTACTATATCGGAAGCGCACGCATTCAGCTCAAGAAATTTGTAGCAGCTCGTCAGGCTCTTGAGAAAAGCATTAACATTAATCCCGATGCTATAGAACCGTACATTGATTTAAGTTTTTTGCTTACTAGCATTCTTCACGAATACGCCGATGCCATAGAGTTGCTTGATAAGGCGCTTAGCAAAGGCATGACTGATGAGTATATAGTTAATAATTTAGCCTACGCTTATATAAAAAGCGATAACATTGAGAGAGCCGAGCAATTCTTAAACCTCAAAGATAAATACCCCAACACATCGGCTACGAAAGGACTTATTGAATTTCGTAAGGGTAACTTTGCTGCTGGTAATAAACTGTATGAAAAAGCTATTAAGGCTATTCCCGATAATAAAAAAGATGAAGCTACGCAGGTATGGAGATACGAGCAGGCTGATTTTTGGTTCAGAGCATTGAGCTATAAGAAAGCGAAATCCTACATAGAAAAAGCAAAGCTATTAGGTAAGGGTTACTTCGTTTACAATGATGTGTTAAAGCTTGAAAAAGAAATAAAAGCTAAGCTTTCAAAGTAGTTTTCACTTAGCAAATGTGCGATTAATTTTAACTAATATAGGGGGGTAGTCGCCTCTCTATCTCTGTTAGAAGTACTCCGCTGTGTAAGTGCCGAATTTATGGGGGCGAAATGACCAAGCGTTTTTTGGGCAATGCCGAATTTTTGTCTCTCTGCCTCAAATGACCAAAAATTTAGTAAGACAATGCCTTTACTTAAACCTTATAGCGTCTAGCGCTACTCCTTAGGAAACTATATAATCAGAACTGTCTAAAACCAGTATCATCATCGCGCTTGCGCGTGTTTGCGCCTAGAAATGGGCGACCCGCGTAAAAGTATTCGGCGTAAAGCTGGTACTGGTTTTAGACGACCTGCGGGTCGTCCTTTTTTATGGACACCGCTTAACAATAATTAAACGGAGGTCCATACCGTGAAAGACAAGAAGATATTTAAAAAGTGGTGGTTCTGGGTAATTGTTGTAGTCATCGTTCTGGGAGCAATCGGCTCACTAGGTCAAAACGACAGCAGCAACCCTACAAGCACTACGGACAATGCGCAGAGCAGTACTGACAGCAATAGCGCTGCTACACTCCCAAAGCTTAATACCGAGGATTACAAAGGTGAGGAAGGCTTAGTGGTTTACAAAGAGCTTAAAGCTAAGGGCTATAAAGTTGATGCTACTTTTGAGAACCAAGCTCTGACTGATATCAATGGCAAGGCGTCCGATTTGTTTGAGCCACTAGACCCAAACAAGGCTGACGATAAGCAATCAGTTGATGCCTTTGTAGTCGGCAACTTAGCACAAGATGGTGATAGTGTGACACTGACCATCGCTAAATCATCTAACTAAAAGTGCGATATACTGGAAACACAATTAACAATCTATGTATTTCATGTAGCAGCCAATACGGAGACGAACCGTTAAAAGACTGGGGCAGCACAATACATGAAATGTAAGTAATACGAGATACGCACTCGGCAAAAAACGGACTTGCAAGCGTGGCTAACGATGCCATAGGACACCTTTGTGTGTGCATGGCTTGGGAGTATAACCGTGAGTGCCGTATCTCAAGAGCAAAGCGAGGCTGAGAGTAGTCTTAAAGACCTAGTTGATGTCCTACAAGAAATAGATACATCAAGCCCGATGGCTAAAACAAACGAACAATCAATAAGTGACAATAACGGCGGCAGGATTATTCTATAATCTAACGCTATACTTGCAATATGTATGAAGAACAAGAGATTGAACTTAAGTCACTTAAATATGTGATGTATCTGCGTAAGTCTACTGAGGACGAGGGGCGGCAGATTAGGTCTATTGGCGACCAAGAAAAGGATTGCAGAGACTTAGTTAAGCGATTAGGTTTAAACGTCATTGATGTTATTAAAGAGGAAAAGTCTGCAAAAAAACCTAATCATCGCCCTGCGTTCAGAGACATGCTAAAACGCATAAAACAAAAAGAGTTTAATGCAGTCATCGCTTGGCATCCAGACCGTCTATCCCGCAACAGTATTGAGAGCGGAGAAATACTACACATGCTTGATATGGATATCATTAAGGATATCCGCTTTGTATCTCATCAATTCTCAAATGATGCCAACGGCAAGATGCTTTTAGGAATGTTATTTGTTTTCAGTAAGCATTATTCAGACGACCTTTCCAGTAAAGTAACGCGTGGAGTGAGAGGCAATCTTCGTGATTTCAAATCTGGCGGAACACCAAAGCATGGTTATATTCGTGACAATGAAGGCATTTACCGTACTGATGATACGAACTTTGAAATCATTCAACGGGCTTGGCATATGCGAGCAACCGGCGAGCATATGCAGGTTATTTGCGACTTTATCAATGAACAAGGCTATCAAAAATACTTCAAGAAAGATGATAAGCGTCACCAGACTTTCATAATGACTGATAGTGTCCTTAGCAACCTATTCCGAGACACCTTCTACTATGGAGAGCTGGTTCAGAGCGGAGAGGTTGTTGACCTAGTTAAAGCTCCCGTTCCATTTGAGCCAATGATTGACCGTGACACATTTTTTAGAGTGCAGGATTATGGTAAATCCAAGCAGCGTAGGAGTAAGGGGCGAAAGCCAATACTGCCATTAAGATACATGGTCCATTGTGATGTTTGTAAGTACGATAAGCCCATGCAGGTAGGTCGCTCAAAAGGTCGGGACGGCATCTCTAGGCTTTATTACCGATGCTTAAATACCAACTGCACTAGAGAATATGGAAGTAGAAGTATCAGGGGCAAATTAGTCTTTGATGAAATAAATCGTGTCATTGAAGAGAAACTAACTAATCTACCGCCAGAGGCATATGACAGATACATCAAGGAAGTTAAGTCTTACAGTACAACGGCAAAGACGAAAATCAGAGCCGATTTAACTAGAGCTAAAGTTACAAAAAAGGGCTATGAGGATAAGATTACAAAACTATCAGGCTCACTGGCGTACTTAGCTGATGAGACAGCTCAGTCTACAATTACAAATCAAATTAGTGAGGCATCTCAAGAAATTAACAGACTAGACCAAGCCATTAAGGGCTACGAGAAAGGTTTGGAGCGAAGTACCTTACCTAAGATAGAGCGAGAAGAGTTTGAGAATACTATTGCTCAACTGGCTAAAAAGCTAAAAGCAGCCGATGTGGTTCAAAAAGACCTTATTGCCAACAATTTGTTTTTGAAACTCCATTTTGACCATCAAAAAATGACGCACTACTCCTTAAAAGAGCCGTTCGCGTCATTAATTGAGTTAACTGCATTCCAATATGGTGGGGGTGGCTGGGATTGAACCAGCGACCAACAGGTTATGAGCCCGCTGCTCTGACCGCTGAGCTACACCCCCGTACCAAGAAAGTATTTAAAAGTAGCCGCCGTAAGGGGCTACGACGTATTATAGCGTAATTAACGGAGGTAGGCTATAATGCTGATATAAGAAGGGCAAATATGCCATGAAAAATATAAACAGAACAAACCTTCGTAGATTTTACTATCATGTACGAAACCATTATTTTACAACTAATAACGTAGTAGTATTAGTTGGTTTAATCGTAGCTCTTAGCTGGGTATGGGGCTCTGTGCAGGCAATGCAGCGTAACTATACGTTACAAAAAGAAGTCGATTATAAGCAGCGCGAACTGCGTTTGGCTAAGTTAGAAAAGCAAAAATTACAGTATGAGCAAAACTACTACAACAGTGATGAATACAAAGAACTGGCTGTCCGCGAAAAACTGGGGCTTGTTAACCCGGGTGAAAAAGTGTTAATTCTACCGCCAAATACCGTACCGGCTAATGATGAAGAGCCATCGTCTAGCGTTACGTCAGCATCGACTGTGTCGGAAAGCAACTTTCAGCAGTGGGTTAATTTTCTGTTTGGCGGAGCGTATCATAGCTTGCAACGTTAGGTTATATCTGTTAGAATGACATGACGATATCGCGGGGTGGAGCAGTCTGGTCAGCTCGCGTGGCTCATAACCACGAGGTCGTAGGTTCAAATCCTGCCCCCGCAACCAAGAAAAATTCCTCAGCTTTTGCTGGGGTATTTTTTAAATAACATTCTCTTTTTATAGCATTATGAACGGCTAATGATTTTGTACAGAACGTGTATGTAGTCTTGCAGCTCATCACGAGTTACGCCGCTTTCTGCGTAGAGCGCTTTACGCATGTGTTCACGCAAGCCGTTTTCGATTTCTTCAACTGTAGGTATAAAATCTGGTGTAATTGAAACAAGTTTGATTCGGCTATCGCCAGCATGTGCAACTTTACGTACGAAACCTTTGCTCTCAAGCAGGGTAATAGTGTTGGTTACAAACGGAATCGTTGTTTGTAATTTTTTAGTGAGGTCGCTTATTCTAATACCTTTTTCACCAGCATCGTAAATAATACCTATAGTAAACCAGTGCATTGCGGTTAGGCCATACTCAAGCAGGTAATCGGATACGATACGGTTTGTTGCACGATGTGCGGCAGCCTGAGCAATACCAGACTGGTAGGTTGTTATCTGGGAAATATCTTTTTTTGCAAAATCGCTTGACGAACTCATTACATTCATAATACTATATTAAATAGTTAACTTTGTAAAGTAAAGTATTATCTATTTCACATCACAAAGCTAACGAAACTAATTAATTTAAACGGAGGGTTCTAGGATATGGAATCTCATAGTAAAACAGCAGGAGTAATCGTTGGCGTAGTCGCCGGCCTACTAGTCGGTGGACTTGGTGGTTGGTGGATTGCTGACATGAACACAAAGGATACTAAATCAAGCAGCAGTATGACTTCGATGAAGTCTGATGACTCTGATGGGGTTACTGTTGGCGGCGCCAAAATGGTTAAAGACAAAGATATTGTCGATAACGCTGTAAATGCAAAGAATGTAACGACACTTGTTGCTGCAGTTAAGACGGCTGGGCTAGTCGACACGCTAAAGGGTGAAGGTCCATTTACTGTGTTTGGTCCAACAAACGACGCGTTTGCAAAACTACCCGAGGGTACTGTTGACACACTTCTTAAGCCTGAAAACAAAGCTCAACTTGTTAAAATTCTTACCTACCACGTTGTAGCTGGAACTTACACAAGTGCAGATCTTCGTGCGATGGCGCAAAAAGGTGAAACACTAACGAGTGTTGAAGGTGAAACTTTAATGCCTGTGTTAAAAGATAACGCCCTATATATTAAAGACGCGAAGGGTGGTGAGTCAAAAGTTGAAACATCAGATGTTATTTCGTCAAATGGTGTTACTCACGTTGTTGACAGTGTTCTAATGCCTAACAGCTAGAACCATTCTATGGAATAGCTACCGTGTTCATCTTGAGTATGGTAGCTACCCAAGAAGGCGCCTCCGATTTCATTAGGTCAACCCTCCGTGGGATCAGGGACGCCGCCTTGGGTATAATAATTTAAAAGAAGGACTGTTATGTTTTTACTCATCGGAGCATTCTTTGCAGGAGCACTTACTGCGTTAGCGCCATGTATACTTCCCCTGTTACCTGTGATTATTGGCGGCTCAATGAGCGGAAACGTGCACGATAAAAAGCGGCCGCTTATTATTGCTGGCAGCTTAGCAGCATCCCTCTTTTTATTCACACTTTTGCTAAAGGCAACGACATTGTTTATTGATGTTCCTCCGCAAGTTTTTGTGTATATAAGCGGGGCTATTTTGGTAATTTTAGGAATTTCGTTCCTCTTCCCAAGCTTGTATGAACGTCTAATTTTGGCGCTTAACTTACAGGCTAAAAGTCAGCAATTATTAGGCAAAGCTAATGTTAAAAAGGGTACGTTTGGAGCGGTTGTAACCGGCGCGGCTCTTGGACCTGTATTTAGTAGCTGTAGCCCTGTATATGCCTATATTTTAGCCACTGTGCTTCCTGTTAATTTTGGCTTAGCAATGCTATATATCGTTGCTTACATACTTGGCTTAAGTTTAATGCTGCTTTTAATCGGATTTGTTGGCCAGAAATTTGTTCGTCGATTACGGTTTGCTGCTAATCCAAAAGGTTGGTTTAATCGGACGATTGCAATCTTATTTATTATCGTTGGCGTATTTATAATTACTGGTTTTGATAAGAAGTTCCAAACCTATATATCTGAACATACGCCATTTGATTTTGATGGATTAAGTTCGCAGCTTTTGCCAAGTAGTAACAAAGAAGCGAATAAGGGCGTTCTTAATGTTAAGCCATATCCGGCGCCTGAATTTGTTGATCTAAATAATTGGATTAACTCAAAGCCCTTAGAGTTAAAAAAACTTAAGGGCAAAGTTGTATTAATAGATTTTTGGACGTACAGCTGTATCAACTGCATTCGCACACAGCCGTATTTAAAAGAGTGGGATAAAACCTATCGCGACAGTGGCCTTGTGATTATAGGTGTGCATGCTCCAGAATTTTCATTCGAAAAAAATCCAAATAATGTTCGCGATGCTGTAAAAAAGGCTGGGCTTAATTACCCAATCGCACTTGATAATGATTTTTCAACGTGGAATGCCTACCAGAATCAGTACTGGCCTGCTAGCTACTTGATTGATAAAGAAGGCAACGTACGCAGGCAGCACGGCGGCGAAGGCGAATATAAAGAAACAGAAATGGCGATTCGTGAGCTTCTAGGCGAAAACGGTGGGAACGTACCAAAAGAAACTACGAAAGCATTAAGTGGCAATGTTCCTGTTAGTGATGCTCAAACCCCAGAAACCTACTTGGGCACAATGAAGGCAAGTAACTTTGCTTCGGGCAAACCACTTGTCAAAGGGCAGCAAGCCTTTGAATCCGCAAAGCTTGAAAGGGTGAATCAATGGACACTTGGCGGGATTTGGAATGTTGATTCTGAAGGCATTACGGCCGTAAAAGACAGTACGCTAACTATTCGCTTTGCTGCTAAAGAACTATACTTAGTGCCTGGCAGCAATAGTGAATCCGGCCTAACATCACTGAGTCTAAATGGTATTCCTATTAGCGATGATGCTGGTGATGATGTTAAAAATAGTAGTGTGAGCCTTGATGGCGCTCGGCTGTATAAACTTGTTAAGTTTAGCTCATTTCGCAAGGATAGTACTTTACAACTCAAGGTGCCTGCAGGCGTACAACTAAACGTGTTTACCTTTGGTAGCTAGGTATCATATTAGCGTCGTATTGAGCGTGCTACACTTAATATTATGACCAAGACAGACCCTGTATTTGCTCCCCGTGAAGTATTTGAGCAGACATTACAATATTTTGTTATACCTACATTTGACCTAGTGATTGATGTTCCTGGCGAAGGTATTGTGATGGTTCGTCGCACTATTGCACCCTATGCTAATAAATGGGCCCTGCCGGGGTTACGGATGTATAAAAACGAATCGATTGACGATACGTTGAAGCGGATCGCACAGCAAGAAGTAGGACTTGCGATTGATGTAAGCACTAAGCAGCTCTTAGGTCAGTTTGTCGGTAAGTTTAAGACCGAAAACGACAGGCAAGATTTATCGACTGGCTACGTGGTTAAAGCTACCAGAAGTAACATTGTTATTAATGATGCACATTTTAGCGGCTATCGTTTTGTAAATAGTGAAGCTGACATACCTACTGATGTTGGCGCCATGTATAGTTTTTATTTGCAGAAATACTTTACTACTCGTTAGTCAGACGGAGATTATTATGTCAGAGATTATTGTAGCGGGTGGAACATTTGAGAAGGATTATTTTGATGATGGCACTCTTGGTTTTTACGATGAAGAGCATGAGACGGCAGTTGATGCTATTTTGAAACAGACGAAAGCGTTTGGGCACACAGTAAATGTTGCTATGTTAATCGATAGTTTAGATATGAATGATGAGCACAGGAATAAGCTCACAGAACGAGTAAGATTAAGTGATGAAAATAGAATCGTGATTGTGCATGGCACCGATACGATGGTTGACTCGGCTAAAACGGTACAGTCGGAAGCTGGCATAGACAAGACCGTAGTATTCACAGGAGCGATGCGTCCGCATAGACTTGGTAGTTCAGATGGCGCTTTCAATCTTGGTTTTGCTATAGCGAATGCCACCCTACTGCCAAGTGGCGTGTATATTGCAATGAACGGAGAACTATTTACTCCAAGAAACGTCCGTAAGAATCTTGAAGAGGGAAAATTTGAAAGAATCTCTGCCTGAGCTTTAACTGCTTAGGCGAGCAGCTGCAACTCGAATTGCTTCACTCCAGCTTAAGAAAGCATGTGGGGTTGAGGCGACTTCTGCTGCTGTGTGGTGATATTTAATTGCAAGTGTAAGTTCATGGATTAACTCTGCGGCATGTGGAGCTATGATGGTTGCACCGATCAATACACCGTTTTTATCAGCAATTAATTTTACAAAGCCGTCACGGAAGTCACTTGTATTTGACCGAGCAATCATATTAAGCGGAGCGATTGATTTTTTAATAGACAGATCACGCTTTAAGCAGTCGTCTTCACTGAGCCCAACCGATGCAACACCAGGGTAGGTGAAGCAGAGCTTTGGAGTAGCTGTATAATCTGGTGATGTTTTTTGCTTATTCAGCAAGTTATGTGCGGCGACTCGGCTTTCTAATAACGCAGTATGTGTGTGGCTGTTATGGCCAAGTACATCACCAGCGGCATAGATGTGACGGGCACTTGTTTGCAGATAATTATTAACTTCAATACCTTTTGGAGTGTATGAGACGCTGGCATTTTCAAGACCTAAATCAACTGTCGGTCGTCGTCCGGTCGCTACCAGAATTTCATCCACTTGCACACTTTTCTCGACGCCACCGCGACTATACGTAACTTTTTTACGTAGGCCCTGGGTTTGCACGCTAAGAACCCTGGTTTGTGTAAGTACTGTCGCACCTTTTTCCTCAGTCAATAAGCGTTCCATTAATACGCCTACCTCCTCGTCCTCTTTCGGCAGTAATCGCGCTGCAACTTCTGCTACATACACTTTAGTGCCAAAAATTGCCATCAGTTGTGCTAATTCTACGCCAACTGTTCCACCGCCAATAATGAATAAACTTTTTGGTGGTCGAATAGATTGTAATAAAGTGCGTGGTGTTAGATAGTCAACGTCTTTCAAACCCGCAACATCAGGGGTTACCCAGTGTGAACCTGTAGCGACTACAAAGTTAGCAGCAGATAAATGCTGACGATTAACACTTATTTCGTTAGGGCTCAAAAAGTGGGCAGCTGAATTAAAAGTGGCAATACCTTCGTTTTCATAGAACTTTCGATTACCACCCGCACCAGTTCTTTTAACAGCTAAATCCTTCCATGCACGTAGGGAAGGGTAATTGTAGCCAAGTGTGTTAGAGCGCAGCCCGAACCGTGCACCGTGACGAGCTTCGTCATACAGGTGAGCTGCATGTAAAAGAGCTTTGGTTGGTATGTCGCTCCAGTTTGGTGAATCACCACCAAACGTATCAGCTTCGACAATTGCTACACGCTTGCCTTTACGAGCAGCTATACTGGCTACTGCACTGCCGCCTGCACCACTACCAATAACGATTAGGTCAAAATCAAATTGTGTTTTTTTTGCCACTATAGTTCTCCTTATAGCACTAATCGGTGATGTTTGTATAAGTATGCTGCTTCGGGGTGCAGTATCGCTAAATGTTTGGCTGCCACTCGACGTAAATCATCAGAAGTAATTTCGGGGCGGTTGTTACACCAAATAACGACCACATCACACACACGGTGAGCGGTAGTTTCAGCCATACCATCGGGGCTACGCTCACTTAGGCAAGCAGCTAGGATGCTGGCGTACAGCTTGTCACGATTAAATCTTTCAGTAGTGCGTTTACCACCTCGCTTTACTACATCTATAAGATGTGTTTTGGCCATGTCAGTATATACTCCCATTGACTGCAAGCGTGGCGGCAGTGCCTACAACATGACTGACGTATAAGTAAAATCCAAGTGCAATCAAGCCGCCGCCAGCTATGAATTGCAAAAAGAGTTTATTGTCTTCACGCCAACGTTGAATACGACTGATTTTGTGGCCAGCACCAATTAGTCCGGTGATTATAAAAAGAGGGAAGAGCGATAGGGC
>JALRBJ010000018.1 GCA_023257815.1 Candidatus Saccharimonadia bacterium
AGGGAGTGCCTCATCCAACACTGCAGCAGTCAACTGGGCAAAATTCAGTCCAACCGATGGTACTATTACCAGTCCAAATCCGGGTACTGGCGCTTGTAGTGGTTGGTGTTCGTCATCAGCCTATGATCTACCTGCGGCTCGAACCAATTTATCGATGGTTGCGTATAACGGCTTCTTGTATGCGATTGGCGGTGAGGATACAAGCTGTACTAGTGGTAATGGAACGGGTGATGGAGGAGTTTGCAAGACTGTCTATATTGCCAAGCTTGGTGCCAATGGAGAGCCTCGACTCTGGCACCCCACAGATACTAATCAAAGCAACTGGGTATATTGGTATAGATCGGGAGATTTAAGCTCACCACGAAGTTATTCTGGTGTAGTAACCTACAACAACCGCATGTATCTTATGGGGGGCAAATCAAGTAGTGGTGGCTCACCCTCGGCTGTAAGTACAGTAGAAGAAGCAGACATTGCTGGCACTGGCAACCTAACAACGTGGTCAACAGGCGGCATGGTAACCTTACGCAACCCAAGCTCACCAGGCAGTGCACTTGCAAGATTCGGATTTGGTACTCAAGTCTACAATGGTAGAATTTATGTGATTGGCGGCGCCAGCACACTCACTGGTTCACCCATGAATAGCTCGCAGTATATCACTCTTAACGCCGATGGCACGATGGGTGGAACTTGGATAACCACTACATCATTTAGCACCGGTAGGGTTACCAATGGAGGTAATTTCACTACCGTGTGGGGAGGGTACATATATTTAGTTGGTGGATGTACCGCGCTGAATGGAAGCGGCTACTGTACAAGTACTGCAAGTGACATTCAACTTGCAAGCATAAATGCTGACGGTAGTCTTGATGCTTGGGCTACAAATACGTTTAGCACCGGTAGTCCAGACGCACGAATGGGGTACAATTTGATTGCTTGGCGAGGCTACATTTACGAGGTAGGAGGCTGTTTAAACCAGGATTCATCAAGCGGTGTTTGTACGGGAACGCTGGCCACTATTAACTATGGAGCTATTAATAAAGATGGTGATGCCTCAACCGTTAATCAATCATCCACGAGCGGTACTGCCCCGTGTTCAGGTGCGTCACCATACAGTTGCAGTCTCCCATCCGGAGTTGGTAACGTGCTTAATGCAACAGCGGTCATGAACGGGTATTTATACATCATGGGGGGATGCAGCAATGATGCCTGTTCAACAGTATCGACGGGAGTAACGTATCAAGCGATCGGCAGTGATGGCACCCTGCAAAAACCAGCAGCCTGTACTGGTACATTCACAGACTCTTATTGTGTTAGTTCAACCACCCTTCCTGTAGGTGTAGCCGCAACAGGGACTGCTGTCTTCGGAGGGAGAATCTATCTTGTAGGTGGTTTTAATAGTGGGCCAACTATTTACTATACCTCTGTGAACGCCAACGGCAGCATAAACGCATGGTCAAATACCTCAATTAGTAGCATTACGACCCCGTCAATCACAACCCTTACCTACTCATACGCCTATGCTCGTGCAAATCCAAGTGCAGCCAGTACCAATCCTGGCAATTTATATATCTTTGGCGGCTGCACAGATGGTACGGTTGGTTGTTCTGGGTATAGCGGAGCGGTATATAAGTGCAACATTAACACATCAGGTGTCCCGTCGGGATGCAACACAAGCGGACAATTACAAATTGGGACGCTTCCAACGCAAGTTGTTAATGGTACTCCTACGAACCCAACGGGTGCCGGACTTGGTGCTGCTGCGGGAACTGTGTACGCAAATTATATCTATCTTATTGGTGGGCTCGCTCCAGGTATCACCGATATGGACACCATCAGGTATGCGAAATTTGATAACAACAATAACGTTGTTGCTGCTAGTGGATCGTCTTGGGTTGAAGGCACCAATAAAACCCTTACTGGACGGCGGCGTGGAGCTGGCTTTGGCTATAACGGATACTTATACGCCGTTGGAGGGTATGACGGAACTGGTGGTGGAGGCGTTCTAAGGGATATTGAATTTGCCAAGATTAACGTCAGCGATGGTAGCTGGGGGACGTTCACTACATCAAGTGTTACGATCAATCAACGCTGGGGATTAAGTGTACCGATATCCAACTCCTACGCCTACGTTATAGGAGGCTGTACTGCAGGTGCTTCGCCAAGTGGCTGTTCTTCACGCACCAATACCCTACAGACTTTTCAGATTTATAACAATGATAGCGGCGCACCCGCAACCTATTCTACTGGCAACACAATCGGCGTCGATAGAATAGGAGGTAGTGCAGTTATATCGAATGGCTACATCTATTACGCTGGTGGCTGTAGTGATATAGCTTGTACAACGCCAACTAGCAATACATATTACGCATCGCTTGATGCCAACGGAATCATCGGGAGCTGGAACAGCGGTGGTGCCTTACCGAACGTACGTGCTTGGGGTAAGTTACTTACAATCGGTACTACACTTTATTATGTAGGTGGCCAGGATAGTAGTCTAACAAGCTCGGCTCAATCTACAATTTTTTACAGCAGTTCAGGTGGAAGTCCAAGCTGGAGCGCAACAACAACTGGATTGACCAATAGTGGCGGCTCTGCTCAGCCGCGAACACAATTTGGAGCCGCTGTCTGGAATAATCGAATCTATGTAGTAGGTGGCTATACTGGCACACCGGTAACCTCATCCGTACTTGTGAGTCCTCAACTACCTTCGGGTGGAAACATATCGAGCAACTGGTCCTCATCTTCATCAACCATCAATGTTGGCCGTGCTGGTGGTGCAGTCATAGCATACGCCAATAACCTGTACGTATTAGGTGGATACGACGGCACAAGCTACCTTAGCGATGTCCAATACGGGAAAATCAGTACAAGCGACGGTAGTGTGAGTGGCTGGACCTATAGCACCAGTTTGCCAACCGTCCTACGGGACGCCGAAGGCTTCGCGGCTAATGGCTATATGTATCTCATTAGTGGACGAAGTGCCACATCCACCTGTCGCCCAATCACGCTGGTTGCTCCAATCAGTGCGAACACAACGATTGCGAGCGGTAATAATCCAACTGGCGTTGGCGAATGGTATGAAACAAACCAAAAATACAGCGGTGATCGCTATGGTGCTGCCGTTGCCTATCGTGATGGCAAGACATACGTACTTGGCGGTGGCTGCTCAACGTTTGTTCAGAACACTGGCCCAGATATGCGTACATACTATACCGCCCTGCTTTCACAACCACAGGTTGCTCAGTATTCTATCATGTTCGATAACGACACAGACGTCTACCCACGCAAATGGCTACTAAATGGACTCGACAACTCCGTAGGTGCCTTCTGGCAAATGAACTATCGGTCGATGTCAACAACAACCAATTGTAATGGTTCAGCCATGACTACATGGGGCCAGTCAACAACCAAAAATCCTGTAGTGCTTGGACAACCAGAAAATTACACTGCACTTAACGGTGCCGGAAGTAACATGAACTGTGCCCGCTACTACTACATGCTGGTTACGATTGACAGCTCACAAGCTTATGGATACCCAGAGGATGTAACCCGCGGTCCAACTATAACCGACCTGACATTACAATTTACCGCCGATCCAAGTAAACGTTTGATGCACGGACGCACCTTTACTGGTGGCTTGCAGCAACCAATTGATACACCTTATCAGTAAGAGAGCAGACGCATGAGAAAAACTATCAAACAACACCCGCGCGCCCTAGGAATACTTGCCTTGTGGATTATAGGTGCCGTAGGTGGAATCGCTACTCCGTTCTTGCTGTACCAAAGTACCATAAATCCCGTCACGGCAAATGAACCTAATAGCAGAAAAGACTCATCTATTCAGACTGCGCCTGGGCAGCTTACGAAAGGCACGCCAACCTACACAACGCTCATCCCTAAAGGCAAGAAGATTGAAGCACTTGGTGGGTGGACAAGAGTTAGCCCGCCAAACCGCGCGCCTGTGTATGCATATGTTGATAAGATTGGTAACGTTCCGATCAATGTTTCCCAACAACAGCTACCAAAAGACTTTATGGATCATACTGCCGAAAAAGTCGATCAGCTTGCTCATGCTTATGCAGCAGAAACAAAACTTGATGTCGGCGACGCAATTGCATATATCGGCACATCGGCCAAAGGTCCGCAATCAGTCATTATCGTAAAAAATAGAGTGTTAATACTTATAAAAGCCAGCGCGAGCATTCCAAACAGCGAATGGCAAAACTATATTCAATCACTCAGTTAAATGATCTCGTAGCAGCTCACTGAATGATTTCAATCTCGCTACTTACCACTGCCGAATGTACTTTATTCTTACATAGTACTTCAACCGGCCATTTACCAGTTGGCGTGTTCGAAGCAACAGTCCACGCCCATGTGGCTACTCCGAACTCGTCAGCAGCTTTTGGAGCTAATCCGCTATCTTTTGCTAGCATATTATTGTATTTCACACTTATTGAACAGTCAGCCTCTGGATTTGTACGTACGGTAATCGAGGCATTTTCACCTGGTTTAGTTTGCGAAGCACTCATTTGAACCGCAACCCCTATCTTGGCATCCGACGCTACCTTTGGTGGTCTAAATATCGCACGTGAACCCCGATTTGACTGCGCTTGGCTAATAAGGGCGGTTTTTTGTTGTCCCATATACCATGTATAGGTCACTCCTCCGATTACACTAATCGTAAGAAGCACAAGCGCAACCGTTATACCTCGGCGCATTGATTGACGACGTTGATCACGACGTTGAATTCGTTGCGGCAGCGTATCATGTGCCGATCTTTTGCGCGGTAATAGGTATCGTTTTTTTACTTGAAGCGCCATACTACCCTACTTGTTAATCTGTAGTCTTTACTTCTTGTTTTTAGTTTCGTAGTCTGTAATAACCTGGCTTACTTTACCATCAGACTTTAGATTCTCAAAGA
This sequence comes from Candidatus Saccharimonadia bacterium, assembly GCA_023257815.1. Lineage (GTDB taxonomy): Bacteria > Patescibacteriota > Saccharimonadia > Saccharimonadales > Saccharimonadaceae > UBA1020. The sequence goes on from JALRBJ010000018.1 coordinate 4,925, forward strand.
AAAGAATCTGATCCTTTGCAATAATCATTTCGTTTTCTGGACCATGAATTTCTACGCTTCCTAAACGAATTAACTCAGCGTTTGAAGATGAACTTTCACTTTCAGAGGATTGTGGAGTTTTTGTCTTATCTTGAATGTAATATACGTTTTTTAAGCGCATGTATTCATTATTGACTGGTGATAATTTTCCAAAATATGCCTGACCATTTGTAAAGAAGACAGCCTGGTATTTGTTTCCATCTATAACATTTCCGAGCGCCGTTGAGCGACCAACCACAAACCAAACGACAGCTACAACTAGTGCTACGACTACAAGCAAGCCTACGAGTAGTTTTAGTGGTAACTTTGGTTTTGAATTACCGTGTGAACGTTTCGTCTTCGCAGCAGGATGCTCGGTTGTCACTGATACGTGTGAGGTAGCAGGTGGAGCTGTTTGTGCTTGCTCCTCTGGTTCGCTCGGTCGCGCAGATGGCCGATTATTGCGATATGACATGCTGTCCATGCGTTATATAACTCCCCTGTTTATTCCCTCTTCAATTACTTGTTATCATACCATAAGAGGTATGACACTCCAAATGCCAACTGTAGTCTATTTTTTGTCAGATTCACCTTCAATAGATAGATGCGGAAGTCGCTTATCAAGCCACGCGGGAAGCCACCATGCCCTCTCACCAAGTAGTGTCATAACGGCTGGTACAATTGTCATTCGTACTATGAACGCATCAATTAATATACCGATCGCCAGCCCAAGACCAATCGACTGTATAGTTGCATCGTGATTGGTAATGAACCCGCCAAATACACTTACCATTATGATTGCTGCAGCCGTCACCACCTTGCTACCAGCCCCAAAACCTTCAGTTACAGCCAAACGAGCCGGTGTACCATGACTGTACGCTTCGTGCATACCCGACACTAGAAAAAATTCGTAATCCATCGCGAGTCCGAATAAGATGCCAGTAGCTATAATAGGAATGAAGCTCACAATCGGTCCAGGAGCCTCGGCAATACCCAGCCATCCCCACTGGAATACGGCCACTATTGCACCAAACATTGCTAGAACTGAAAGTAAGAATCCTAGTGTTGCCTTGAGCGGTACCAAAATGGAGCGAAATGCTACGATGAGTAGTAGCAGCGACAGTCCAACCACGACCGATAAATAAACTGGCAGTGCGTCGGACAGTTTTTTGTTGATGTCACCCTGCAAGGCAACACTCCCTGTTACCGCAAACGTCACATTGTTTGATTTGGTCACCTTCTTTTGAGTGGCCGAATCACGAAGTTCAGCTATTAACGCCGCTGTCTTCTGATCAGCTGGAGCCGTCTTTGGAATTACCTGAATAACCCCAGCGCTCCCTTCGGGAGTAGTTGTAGCCGGTAAGGCCTGCCGAACATTACTCAGCTTAGCTACTTCATCTGACACCTTTTTAAGTTGTATGAGCTGTGCATATTTATTTATATCGTTATCAATCTTGGCAACTGCTTCCTGTTTTTGACGTTCGCCCAGAGTTTTCATCTCGCTAATTTTTTGTTCTAAAGCTAGTTGCTGTTCGGCAGTAGTAACTTGAGCCGCCTGAGTAGCAATCTCGGCTTGCTGACTAGCAGTTGCTGCTGCTATTTGACTGTCAAGTTCTTTAAGGGCTGCAGTACGCATACTGGCTTTATCGGCAGCACTTACTTTTGGCAAACCTTCTACTACCACAGTAAGTGGAGCATTAAATCCAGCTCCAAACCCCTTGGCCAATAAATCGTAAGCCTTGCGCTGCGTTGACTCTTTGGCAGCATACTGATCAGTCGGTAGGCCTAATAGTAGATATTGTGATGGAAACGCCACTACGCCTACAATGATCAAACCAAAAATAAGTGAAATAACCGGTCTTTTAGCGAGTACTACGCCCCACTTGTACCAAATCGTGTTCTTATCGATGTTCCCTTTTCGACGTTTTGCAATTTGAGCCTGGTCAATTGAACGCCTTAATTTTTTACTTGCGACTCTACCTCCAGCCAATCGAAGTAAAGCAGGCGTTAGAGTTATGGCTACTACAGCCGAGATTGCTATACTACCGGCACCCACCAATCCCATAGTTGTCATGAATGGAATGGCCACCACACTCAAAGCGGCCAGTGCAATTATTACGGTAATGGCCGCAAATACTACAGCATTGCCAGCCGTACTTACCGCCCAGGCGGTGGCATCTTGGTGGCTGTGTCCTTTTAATAAATACGTTCTATATTTATTAATGATGAACAACGAGTAATCTATTCCAACAGCCAAGCCAAGCATTACAGCGAGCACCGGAGTCGTGGAGCCGATTTCAAATAACTGGCTCATTGTAAACAAGCCAGTCATACTTACAGCGACTGCCGTTAACGCGCTTACAAGCGGCATGCCAGCCGCAATTAACGAACCAAATGTTATAACTAATACCATCAGAGCAATCGCTACGCCGCCAATCTCGCCAACTCCAATGATTTCACCAGGTACATGCGATATTAAGTCGCCACCCACTTCGATTTCCAGATTGTTTGAGCGAAGTTCGTTGAGCTTTTTCATAACTCCGTCTATAGTTTGTTGACTCACCGAGCCAGACTCGCCCTTAAGCTGGACTTGGGCATAGGCAATCGTACCTGACTTAGCTATAAACGATGCATCAGCGAATGGACTGATAACCTGGCTCACTCCACCAACCTGCTTAATCTCTTCCATCACGCTGGTAATCTGTTGTTGCTGGCTTGTAATGCGATCGCCGTTCTTGGATTCAAAAACGATTCGCCCCGAACTGCCACCACTATCCTTGAACAAATGCTCAAGTCTATCAATAGCCTTTTGGGCTTCGGTACCAGGTATTGAGATGGCCGATGTAGTTGGTCTAATAAACTGTGAGGCTGTAAAACCTAAGATAGCCAATATAATAGCCCACGCAGCAAGCACTCGCCACGGATGGCGGAACATCAGAATACCAAGCCTATGTAAGAATTGAGCCATTACTACCTTTCCTGCTCTTCATGCTACCGTTAGCATTTTACTATACTTACACGAGCAATTCGCAGGCATATCATCCATACAGTCACGAAATTCATGAGTAGAATCTGCAGGGGCGCCCAGTTAAGGGCACCCCTGCAGTGGACTCCACGCGGTCAACAGGGCCAATTCATCGACTTGTTACGTGTCGTGTCGCTTCGCTTCTTCCTCAAGGAGATACAGCTTAGCGCGGCACGATCGAATCACCGCCTGCAGCTCATCACCGGTCATCTTTCTTGGGGCGAGGGCCTCTCCCGATTGAGACAGAAGTTTCCGCACATCTCTCTTGATCGTAGCGATTGGACGAGGAGGCCGGGGAGCAGGACGCATCTGTTCCTTCTCCGTTACGAGCTTTATGGTCTCCTGACGAAGCTTGTTGAAATCGACATCCAGTAGTGTCAGTATCGCTGCAGCTTTACCCTCCTTGCCTAGGCGAACAAGACCAAGAAGGATGTGTTCCGTGTCGACCGACTTCTCGCCAAGCTGCAACACTTCCCGTATTGCACCCTCCATCACCTTCTTGAATCGAGGACTGAGAGGAACCTCTTTGAACTCAGACTCAGATTGAGACTCAATCTGAGTTCTCCAGGTTCTGGGTGCTACAAGGTCATACGTGACACCCAGATTGTTAAGCGCCTTACGAGCGATTCCATCACCATCTTCGTTCAGGAGCGCCAAGAGGAGGTGCTCAGTCCCGACATTGCCGTGAAGCGATGCCAGTCTTTTGGCAAGCTCAACAACTCGGTTGGCCTCGCTGGTGAACTTGTCAAACATCGTGTGCCTTCTTTCGTGGAGTCGTCCCGAGATTCGTTCGTGAACCTCGTGACTATATGGATGTGAAGGTACAAATTATCTAATCTATTATATTATATTTACCTACTAAAGTCAATACTTCGCTCTCTGTAAAGCTTGATTAGATTCATCAATTACACTTCCCTATAGAAAAATTACGATTTATACTAAAGTTATGCAAAAACTCGCGATTCTTGGTGGCACCGTTCATGCTCTTCCTGCTGATTTACGTAAAGCATTAGCAGACGATTCGTCAGCATTAACGGCTTGGCACGATATTACACCTTTGGCGCGCAACGAATGGATCTGCTGGGTGGAAGGTGCCAAATTAATTGAAACAAGGGATCGCCGAGTTGAACGTACTCATACTGAACTTGCCGAAGGTAAACGACGACCATGTTGCTGGCCAGGTTGTATGCACCGAGAGAAGAACGGCAAAAACTAAGCCCTATTTTCTAGACATTACTTATGCGCGTCGTTCGCTACGGATAGCAATACCAACTACGCTGATTGTAGCAACCAATACAATAAGGGCGATGACAGCTAGCGAACCGTTGCCACCGGTAACAGCTAATCTGCTCTGGGTAGCAGCTGTCGTACTCACACTCGCCTGCGTTACTGGTGCAACCGAAGCAACAGCAACTCTTGGGCCAATTGGGTCGGATATCTTACCGTTCGCCTCTATAACACCGTCAAGGTCGCCCTCGCCACCGTCGCGAAGCGTCCAGGTAATGGTAGTTCGCAGAAATCCTACCACCTCATCCTTAACAACTGCATCGTAATTAGCATACTCACCATCAACATACTGCTGAACTTGCCAGTCACTATGGTCGATTACACGATCAAATAGCAGTCGTACTTCAACGTCACGGCGAGCTTCAATTTGTGCGGCCAACTGTGCATCAAGCTTAAGACATGCTTTTTTTAAAATACTGCTTCTAATATTGTTGCAGTTCAGGTTGTTCTTTATAACTATGAGGCCTTCAAGCGTCTTATTTTCAAGCTTAATATCGAATAAGCCAACTGGGAAATTACTATCTTGGGGTACGTTTTCAGGATCAACTTGCTCTGGAGTGGTTGGAGCAAACTCTTTGATGTTCCAGTCTGGAGTTAAAACTTCTAGGGTAACGTAGCTGCCAGGAGCAGCTTGATCGTTAGGATTCGGTAAGCTTGCTACTTGGCTCTGTTGGCTGTCCTGTACACCATCAGCATTGTGGTCACCCTGGGCAGTACCAGGTGTAGCGGGAGTATCTTCGGTTGGTGGTGTAGATTCTTGAGCTGGTGCAGCATTCTCAACAACGACAGGCACCCCATCACCATCATCGCACTGGCTAGAAGTCACTCCCTCTTCAGTTTCAACTTTTTGGAGTTGCGAGTTACAGCCCGAACCAAACCCAAGGGCATTAGTGCTTGCCGGTACAGCTAGTACCGCACCAGCTGCAAGCATAAACATTACTATAAGTAGTCGCAAATATTTCCCCATACACCTACTCCTTAGTTATGCTTCTATTGAACTCCTGCTTTAAGTGGAATGCAAGCACTATCGTGTTTAGCCCGAAAAACTATCGCTTCCAATAAAGAAAAACATATATACAAGTAGACCAATGCTGACTAACGCCAAAAAAACTAAAGCGTATGTGGTAGATGGTTTATTCATGAATCGGCTCCCCAATAACAACCAGCCGCTTTGCGGTCGACCACAAGGGTGTACATGTATATATTGTTACACGCTCACCAAAATCTTGGCCCTCAATTTCAACCGCATCTGGATCAACTTCTTTGATCTCAGTGACACGATAATTATATAGTTTATTGCTCCATATTATCTGAATTTTATCGCCCTGCGCTATTTGATCGAGATTATAGAGTAGTGAGGCAGTTCGATATGAAAAACGATGGCCGGCGAGTATGGTATTGCCTCCCTTGCCTGGTTCGACACTTGCAGGTCTGTACCAGACAGCATCGTTCATAGATTCGGGTGTATTTTCGGTTTTAATCACAGCTTTCACCTGTATTTTTGGAATGATCACTGCATTTGGTTCGTCTATACTTTTGTCACCTGTTAAAACATTCACCGGTGCGATCACTCGTCGAATCGCAGGCTCAACTGCTGGTTTAATTAGGCCAAAAAGCACATAGCCATTACAAACCACTATGACTATCAGTAATATGTAATTTACATACCTAAGCTTTACCGGATCACTCAACATAATCAATAGTATCTACTTTGTGCGTAGTAATTACAATCACAGGCTCATCTCTATAATGAGCTCACTAGTAAACCGATAAAACACAGTCCTAAACTTAGCCATAAAAACTTACTTCTTTCTTGCTCTTTTAATAAGTAGCGTGCACCAAGAATTGTAAGTGGCAACGACACTGCCGTTAGCGCTGTGATGACAGATATATTATCAGATTGACTTAATGCATACACATAAAACGCTCCAGAAACACCATTTGCCAAGCCCATCCAAAAAGACTGTTTAACTTCGTAACCTCTAAGTTCCGATAGAGTCTTAGAATTAAGATCTTTCAGCATAAGCAAAGACATGGCCACTGTTTGTGAGCCCCAGCAGACAATAAGTATCGCACCAACTTGAACATAATCAAGCATGGCTTTTTCAGCAACCAAACCAATAGCTACAAAGGTGCACGCCACAAGTGCGAGCAAGCTTGCGGCAAGATGAACACGTCCGAGTTCTTTGTCCGTATTTCGTGTTGGTGCCCAAATGGCAATAATTGCAGCAATAAACAGAATAATCGCGCCAATCAGTTGATTTACTCCAAGCGTCTCACTAAGCACTATCCAGCCCAAACCAATCGTGACCACACTCGTAAAACGATTAATTGTTTGGTACGGAGTAACTGACATGCGCTTAACTGCCTTAAAGCCAAGCCAATGACCTATGGCCATTGAAGATGCACACAAGATTAGTAAGCCAACCAATATGTAATTCCAAGTGATATGGTGAGGTAGCAGAAGCCCTACTACAATTCCAACCGGCATGACTCCAAGCAAATACGAAAGTGCGGTTGGAATGGTTTCTGGAACTTTTGATCTTTGCGCATAGCGTCGTTGTATTAAATTTGTTACGACGTTTGCAAAGATAGACAGCATAATAGCCAGTTGCCAAGACATTTTTCTAGTTTAGCAAAGAAAACTATAAAGATGACTTTGAAAAATAAGAACTATTGTTTAAGTCGACTTCTAGTACTCATCCATCACAATTTTCTTTTGCTGCATCAGCGTAGAAAATGCACGCGGTCTTTGCATTAATTCTGCCATATTCTCAGGCACTACCTGCCAGCTCAAGCCATATACATCCTTGCACCAACCACATTGTTCAGATTCCGGTACACTTGAGAGTTTTTCCCAAAAATAATCAATTTCTTGCTGGTCCTTGCAGGTAATCGCGAATGACACAGCTTCAGTAAATTTGAATTCAGGGCCAGCATTTATAGCCGTAAAGCCAACACCATCTAACTCAAATTCAATAGTCAGCACCTCACCCGCTAGAGTCTGTTGAAAATCAGCCAAACCCTCATCGGTACTTTTAGGGTAATATTCTGTGGATAGTATTTTGCTGTTCGGAAAGACTGTAACATAGAAGTCAACAGCTTCTTGAGCGTTCCCGTTAAACCACAAGTTTGGTGTAATTTTTTGCATAAGATATTCCCCCTATACAGATATTATAGACCTACTACGCTTCTGTCTGAAAATCCAAGATCCATTCGGCAAGGCTATCCCTATCAACTAGTTCACACTTAGTTGCCAGCCCAAGTTGTAGTGCCAACTTAGTAAAATGGCTATTAGTTACAACCATCGTTTTAGTAGCTTTATATTGCTTCATCATGCTACCCGCCACAACTTCCCTCACAGCATCCTGATTTACTTTATTTTTATAGCGTTTAATCTGTACGGCCGTTCGAATGCCTTCTTTTATAAGAATCAGATCGACGCCAAAGTCTCCTGAAACTGGAGTATCCTTTACCTTGTACCCCTGATGTCGGAATATGGACGCCATATAGTTCTCGAACTCTACCCCAGACATAGTATCAATCCGTGCTATATCTAATGCCTTTATTAACGCCTGTTCGCGTGCTTTCTTTTTCATTACAAAGAAAACTATGATCGCAGCAATACCAAGAACAGTGATAACACAGCCCAAGGAAATCATTACTAGCGTATAGCCAGCATCAGAAAGATTTACTGAAAAATAAGCTCCCACTATGCCTATAAAAATGATTAGTAGCACAAACAAAAGCTCCTTAGAAGAAGCTTGACGTTTTCGAGATAGTTTTCTTCGCCTCATTCAATACAAGTAAACCTTACGAGCTATATTATTTACTAATATCAGCAGATTTGGAAGCACAATGAATATTATCAGTAGGATTTTCGTAATTTTCTATCCAATGAAAGAACCCCGCACAGCGCAGGGTTCTCCCATATTGCTGGCGGGGTGGTTCGACTCAGTCGAAGTTGAAGTACCCCTTCTTCGTCTTGGGATTGTAGACCCCAGAGACGACGCAACCGTTAAAGATCGCTGTGAAGGAGAACGAACCGTCGGGCTGAACGTCGAAGATCGACGCGACCCTCAGCTTCCGCTTGAACTCAATGCAGCTTGCCAGCGTCTTCAGAGTGAAGGTCTGACTCACGTACACCTGCTTGGTGCAGTGCATGTTGCCACCGACCATCCCCGAAATCTGGAGGCAGCGGCCGGAAGCTGGGCCATTCACGATCTCGAAACAGTCCACTGGAACGTGAACCATGAAATCGAACGTGCCGATCAAAGTGCTAGCGGACATGACGCCGCCTTTCTGTGACACCACGAGCCCTGGTGACATGGGCGTAATCTGCACGAATGCAGCCACCTCAGGAAGAGGATTTATGTATATTGTATCATTAATTATACATTATGTCAATATAAAGCTATCACTATAGAAATCCCTTCAAAACGCTCTAGGCAAACCTACTAGCGCATTGCCCTCTCAACTTACCTGAGCTTTAATAGAAGTAAGTCAGTTACAACAAGGTGATATCTATGAATAATTCTGAATCTCAAGTTAACGCTAATAACCCACGGCCAGAAGAACCAAATCCCCTAGCTAATAATCCCAAAAAGAGCAGCAAGACGTTAATAATAAGTATTATTGCTATTTGTACTGTAATAGTCCTTGGTGTGTTTTGTGCTCTTGTTTATATAATTGCTAAAGATTTAGGAAAAGGTGTTGATAAAGTATTAAATAATCAGCCGATTACAATTTCTGACGATGAAATAAAGTCGCTCGCTAAAATGGATGCGAATTCACTAATAGCCGATAGTTCGCAGCTGCTACATAGAATCTCTTCAGCTTCTGTAGTGAATACTGGCGACTTCAAGCAGAAAGTTAGGACATTTTTCCCCGATAAAACATGTAAATTAACTGATGTAACTACTAGCACTAAAAGGGGTGGGCTGGATAATGGCCCAAATAAAGTATTTGCAAATGGTAAGATTGCTTGCGATTCAGACGGACAGCCAGCGCCTACTTCAATCAATCTTACCTACAACGGCGATTACAAAAAGCCAGAGGGATTCTACCTTTGGGGAGTGTCCCTAGAAAGTACTTCTCAATCTGTCAGTACATATTTACAAGATCATCCTGAAGACTTCAAAACCTTTGTTAAAACCGCACCTTCTTCTAATAAACGCGTGAGTACACCATTTAAAAACTACACTGAATATCTCACAACGCGAGACAAAATTGGCACAAACTGTAAGTTTGATCCAGCTAAATTAGAGTTTAAGTTTGATAAAAATAGCGACAACAAAGACGATTTCTTTATGGTTTCCGTTCAGGCGACCTGTGATGCCTATACGGTTAGCTAAACTTTACAAAAAAATAAACAAAAGCTGCTTAGTTACAAATCATACTCGGTCGGTTGCAGGAAAATTCTCTTCGGCAAATCTTCGTCGATAAGCTGGCTGAATGCCATTTTCAATCAGTTAAGAAACTAGTTCGATGGTTTTAACTGCTTTATCTAGTTCATTAAAAACTTGATCAGCATCGATTGTACTTGGATCATTTTCCTCTGGACCCATGTATCCATTGTGTGTGAGCTTTATTTTTATAATACTGCCGTTAATAACAGCAAAGTACGTCTCAATCCGCACTCCCGCATCTCCAGAAGATCCATAGTAAAACTTTACGCCATTTACAACAAATGAGGGTACCTCATCAGCAACCGCGTATTCACCGGAAGTTGTATATGAATCAGTTGCTGAATTATAGCTACTTTTTGGCGATGTGGTCAGGCTTAGCAAGCTTGTTTCTGCATCATAGTAAGTACTCTGAAGCATATGTTCAACATAAACATACCCGCTACGCAGTGGCTCTTTTGCAATACTAAAGCTAAACTTGTCACTGCCTGTAATGACGGCTGAGTAAACAACGTCAGAATTTCCTGCAGGTGTTCGGGTTTTGTAATCTACTGTACCCTTAAAAATTTCGTAATTATCAGTTTTTTTCAACTTACCATCAAAAATAGCAGGTACTTTAAGTCTAATCCCAATTTCCTCAGAGCAGAATGTACCATTCTTTTCAACAATACTGCCTTCACAATTGCTGTCTTCCGTTCGACTCACTACTGCGGGAGTTTTGACATTCTGTGGAGCTAGAAAGTTTTTCCATGCAAGAAGCCCAAGAACACCGATAATTACCACGACAAGGATGCCGATAATAACAACGTGTGTACTTCCGGTTTGTCTTTGACACTGCTTAATCATGTATATATCTTATCAAACAAAAAACACTTTTCTTTTGGGAAAGTGTCTATGCTTGGCCTCTCGGCTGCTGAGTATACTTCGGAACTTCCTATACAAAGCATTCAGCCCCACGTCATCAACGCGGTGCTGAATGCATAGCGGATGACAATGGGGCTACCACGTTGCCTGGATACTGGCAGCGAGGCCGGACATGATGATGGTCGGGAACCAGAAACTGGGGTAGTTACCGCCGTTCGCCGATTGAACGTCCTGGCATCGCTTGTTCCAGTCGCCTTTCGACGTCGACTGGCTCATGTGAGCCTCGATACCCTGGGGGGTGGTCAGATCGTGCATGTCTCCTCCAAGGAAACTAGTCTTGATCAATAGTTATCCCATGAAACATGAGATGCATAAATTTTATCATAAAATATAAATAATGTCAATAGTTGGCTCCGGCGACTATCACCAGATAAACTGGTGAGTCACTGGTTTGAGCCAAACATCAAAACATAGAAAAAACGTGAAGATCATATGATCTTCACGTTTTTTCATGGCTCCGGCGGCTGGGCTCGAACCAGCGACCTAATCGTTAACAGCGACCCGCTCTACCACTGAGCTACGCCGGAATACCTAGTTAGAAAGTATACCGATTGTTCAAGGGGTAGTCAAGATTAACGCAGCGCTTCAATTTTACGAGTTAAATCAGCGATCGCTTCCCATGAACTGCCATCGCTCATTACAACCAGTACGTAGGTGCCTTTTGGCGAATAAACGATTGCTGCATCATGAAGCAACGCCCACAAGAATCCAACCTTATCCGCCGTTTGGCCACTCGCGCCAGCCGGTACTCCTCTTCGATATACATTACGCTTCATGGCATCAAGCAAACGAGCACGACTTTCTGGCTTAATTGGCAGCTGACCTTTTTCGAGCTGAGTCAAATAATTAGCAAGGTCGTTTGGCGTAGTTACGTTATTATCAGAACGAAATGCTGTGGCACCCAAACCGATTGATTTGATATCTGCATTTAGTCCGGCAGCAGTAATTTTTTTAATAAGAGCTTCAGCACAAGCATTGTCACTTTTTACAATCATGTCGTCAAAACAAGTCGCTAAATTACGGCCACTAGCAATGTCACCATCACTCCATTGCATCTGACCCGCATCTATACGTTTAAGTGTGCTAAAGGCTACAAAAAGTTTGTACGTGCTGGCTGTTACGAACTGCTTATCGCCGTTATGTTGCGCTTTCAATCCTTGGCCGCCAAGCTCCATGAATGATACGCCAAACACACCTGCATTATCGTCATCATAGTGCTTAATTTGTGCAGCAATACCGGTGCTGGTTTTTGTATAGCTGCGGCTATACTGGACTGAAGGTGCTAATGAAGTAGTAGCAGCCACTGCACTGGTTTTTTTACCGTTAAGTACGCCCGCTATATCGTCGAGAGTTGCAGTAACAGCTAGGGTTTGCCCTGTTGCTCCCTCATTACGTGAAGTTTCTGTGAAATCGATGGTAGTGACCTTGGTGATACCAGCTGGTTTACTGACCAACGGCGTGACGTGTTTTTTCAAGTAGGCATCTGACTTAGCCGAGCTGACAGTAAATGTAAGCTGCTTATCCTTTGGAGCAAAATCAAGCCACGACAATATTTCTTTTTGAGCAATGACCTGCGATTTGCCAGCAACCTTTATGTGAATTCCGTCTTTGCTATTACGGTTTAAACTACCGGCCAGGTTTTTGGCTGCTTGATCATTAACATCAGGTTTTATAGTACTAACAGGAATCGTAACTTTTGCCGGCTTTGTGATTACTGGCTTCACGCTTGCTAAGCGTGCAACTACAGCATCAGATGAACAGTCACCACCCGATTTGGCAGATACGACTTTAAGAGCGCTACCAGCCAGGCTTAGCGTAGCGTTTTTCGGCGCGATCATACATGACTCACCTAGCTTACTAGTAACATACTTAGATGTGATGCTTTTTTGAACTACATACTCTGGTTTTGAGTCGGCTTGAAACAGACCGAACCATAGTAATGATGAGGGTACGAGTCGAATATACCAAGGATAATCACTGTCGTTTACTCGATTAGTATTAGAGACTTTCATACCAATATCAGCAAGTTTTACATCGTTATAGCTTTGTTTGGTATCACCCAGGGCAATTGTCATTTTTTGTGTGTTAGTCACGGTATCAAGCGTTTTAATAACATCTTTTTTTAACTGACCACTTACGCCAATACCGTCAATACTTGCAAATAACGGCATTCGGTCGGTTGGATATAGCAGCTGAACAAGTAGAATAAGTACGATTAGACCACCAAGAACCAATCGAATAGATTTACGATTCTTTTTAGTCCAACGTTTAAAAATTTCAAGTAGTTTACTATTCATTGTCTTCACTTACGTTAAGTATCTTAGCTAGTTCATTGAACCCAAGTAGTATAAGAGCTTCTTTTACTTGCTGGCGTTGCAGATCAGTGAATTCATTCTTAAGTCGCCCACGCAGTTCAGCTTCGAATGAATGAGTTGTATTAGGACGGGGTTGATCATTTGAATGTGTTGAAATAACCTCAAGCGAACGAGCTGAATTATCACGACGTGCTAGATAGCCTTTCGCTATAAGACCATCAATGTGAATAGCGACTGTTGAAACAGATTTATACCCTAAGGCACGCATAATTTCGCGGTAACTTGGCCCATACCCGTTACCTTTTATGAATCCATCAACGAAGCTCAGTAGCTCTTGTTGTTTTTTGCTTGCGCGTTCTTTTTGCATTACCCTCACCTATTATACCGCTTACGGATGCAAGCGCCATACCAGCGAGTGCCCACCAGATAATTGACACTGTATCGTCCACCCAAACAGGCAATAATAACCCGATCAGCGCAAGGCCAACTCCACTTGTAAGTACTGCTACGTTCAGCCAACTCTTGGCACGATGCCTCCATAGAGTAACTACAGTAGTGCTAAATAATGCCAAGAATACTAAAAGACCCAACCAACCGCTTTCGTGTGCGATAAACAAATAAGTATTCTCGATGATCGTATTGTTTGAGGTGTTTTTATCGTACAGCGAGGCAGAGCCAGTCGAACCGATACCAGCGCCAAAAGGTTGAGTACCAACACGATGCAGACCATCAAATAATGATGTCACGTGGCCTTCATTCGATTTTGCTACGACATTCGATTCAGGATCTTCATGCAGGATAACATTCGAAAACCAGTCTGTTTGCGAGATGAACAATCCTGCTAGTACCACAATGGCCAGCATCGCTACACCGATGCCTAAAACTTTTTTGCTCACTTTACCAAATAAAACCGGTGTGGCTACAAGGATGGCAACTGCTGCCAGATATGCACTTCGTGAGTAGGTAGCGAATAACACTGCCACGGTACTAGCCATACTTGCTATTACCATCCACACTCGTGAATGTTCCAGGTCCTTCTTCAATGCAAGCAGGTATGCAAGCAACAGGCCAAGATAGACAACCATCAAGGCGCCAAGTGGATTCGGACCCCTAAGAGTGCTGTTGATGCGTACGAAATCAGGATTACGATCAATTGTAGTATATGGCGCTACAGTGGAATGCGAATAGCCCATAAAACTTAGAACGTTATCTGGTAAAACAGTGATTTGGAGCAGACCAAATCCTACGACCACCAGACCTCCTACGAGAATAATTTTCATAGCTCGCTTAATAGCGTCCGGATTAAAAAGTATCAAGATATACATCAGTAAAAACATGATGATAAACCTCAGATCTATCATTAAACCGGCAACAATTGCCCGAATATCACCCCAAAAAACAATCGCCAACAAAAAGTGAATCATAATAAATCCCACCGCCAGCCATACGAACGGGCTAGTTAATACGGTAGGCCAGGCTTTCTTACGGGTAATCAGCACTATAGCGAGCAAAGAAAGAAGACTTAGGACTATTTCCTTCCATGCTTTAGCGAGGAGTGCGTAGTCTGGTAATATATGCCCAATAAGAACACTTAGTGGTGCGTGTAGCACTATCAAGCAAAGAACTGCCAGAAGGCTAAATTCATATACTTTCAGCAAGCTCATCTGTTTCACTGTTATTTAGTATAGCTGAAAATGCTATACTTTTAGGTAGCGATTATGCCCAGCAGAAATACTAAATTCTATAGTCTACTTTTACTCATTGCTGACATAGCGGCTCTTATTATTGCATTTTCTATTGCCTATGTAGTGCGAGTACAAAATGATCCACGGCCACTACTTGTACCGGTATACGCCCAAACATATTTACTAACTTTTCTGGCTATCGTTCCATTTTGGGTAATAACCTTCGTATCGCTTGGACTATATAGTTCAACAACTTACAATCGTAGGCTTGTCGAATGGACAAAAATAGCAATTGGGTCGTTAATCGGTATATTACTAATTATTGGCTGGGAATACGTCACTGAAGAGCGGGTGTTTCCGGCACGACTCGTTGCTGCCTATGCTTTAGTGGGATCATTCTTGCTACTACTATTCGAACGTGAAGTTATGCGCACATTGCGAAGTTTACTTTTCAGACTTGGACGTGGCACTAGCCGAGTATTAATCATTGGTAATTCAGAAGCGACCAAGGATATTGCTCGTGAATTAGCTGAAACCAAAAAAAGTGGCTATCGTGTCGTCGCGCTGAACTGCCCTAGTAGGCTAGTTCCCAAAGAACTATCAGTTGAGCATTTTACCGACACTGATCAAGCACTTGCATCAATCGAACGCTTAGCTATTACGACCATTATTCAAACAGATCTATACGATTCAGCCGAGCGCAATCAAAGGATTTTGAGCGCTGCTCAGATCAAACATATTAACTATAGTTTTATTCCAGGTGAAGCCGAGTTTTATAGTGGTAAAAATACCGTCGATGTATTTCTTGGCTATCCAATGATATCAGTGTCGCAAACGCCTTTGATTGGCTGGGGAGCAATTGCAAAGCGCATCTTTGATACGTTAGCCTCTACAGTACTCCTGATAATTTTAAGCCCCGTATT
>JALRBJ010000019.1 GCA_023257815.1 Candidatus Saccharimonadia bacterium
CTGCAGTTTGCATCTGCAGCAGCCGAAGCCGGACTTGACGGTGTTGTTTGTTCAGCTCAAGAAGCCAGTTTACTCAGGAGTAATCCAGCCACCAAGAATCTTATTCTAGTAACACCAGGTATTCGCCCCGCCTGGGCGGTCAGTGGTGATCAATCACGCATTACTACACCCAAGCAAGCAATTACCCAGGGCTCTGATTATCTCGTGGTTGGGCGACCGATCACGCAGCCACCTGATGAAATCGGGTCACCGCAGAATGCAATCAAAAAGATAATGGAGGAAATAAATGACTGAAGTGAGCATTACAACACAACAAGAAGTGGCTCGTGAGCTACACAAGAATGGCTTGATCAAGTTTGGTGAATTTACGCTAAAAAGCGGTATCATTTCGCCGTTCTATATTGATCTTCGCCAAGTACAATCGTTCCCTGATACCTTACGAGTGGTAACTAAAGCATATGGCGAGTTACTCCAAAACGTTGATGAAAGTGTTTTCTTAGCAGGTGTACCCGAAGCAGGAACTCCACTTGCCACAGCCGTTGGTTACGAGTATGGTCGTAGGTTACTGCAGCCACGAAAAGTTGTTAAAGATCATGGCACAAAAAGTTCAGTAGAAGGCGCATTCGAACAAGGTGACAGAGTAGTACTGCTTGATGACCTTATAACCAAAGGTGATTCGAAGCTTGAGGCTATTGATCAAGTAACAAAGGCCGGCCTCACGCTTGATCGATTCATCGTACTAGTCGATCGTGAACAGGGTGGTATGGATACCATCCGTGAAGCAGGCCATACAATAGAAGCTGCTATGACAATGACAAGTATCCTTGGCATTCTTCTATCCGAGGGAGAGCTCTCAACTGAGCAACACGATTCTATGATTAATTTTATTCGAAACAACTAGATGAAAAATGTCATAAGTATCGACCAGTTCACCAAGCAAGATATCGACAATCTATTTGCAACTGCTCGCACCATGAAGACGCTGGTAGAAACAAAAGGTGGCGACGATCGTTTTAGACATAAAGTTAGCACTAATCTTTTTTACGAACCATCAACCAGAACCTCTAGTTCATTTGCAGCCGCTATGTATCGGCTAGGCGGTCAAGTCATTTCAATCAACGACGTCAACTATTCTTCGGTTTCAAAAGGTGAAACGCTTGAAGATACAATTCGGACACTCGAACAATATAGTGACCTTATCGTTCTGCGTCACCCACAGGTTGGCGCCGCTAAGCGTGCAGTTCAAGCAAGCCAGGTTCCTATCATCAATGCCGGTGATGGCGTCGGCGAACACCCAACTCAAGCACTACTTGATCTTTTTACAATTTACGAAGAGCAGTGCAAGATTGACGGTTTAACCATTACGTTAGTGGGTGACTTGAAGAATGGTCGTACCGTACATTCCCTTGCAAAATTACTCAGTCTTTATGACGTTACGTTGCAGGCGGTATGTCCGGAATCCCTCGCATTCCCTCCAGAATACGGTAAAGTTATAAACTTTACCGAACTTACGGACGTCCTGCCAGCTACCGACATTCTATACGTTACTAGGGTACAAAAAGAGCGTTTTGATAGTTTAGAGGAATACGAAGCCGTACAGGGCAGCTACACAGTCACGAATAGACTCGCGGACACTATGAAGCTAAGTGCACGAATTATGCACCCACTCCCGCGCGTTGGCGAAATTCATTTTGATGTAGATAACAACCCACGAGCAGCATACTTCCGGCAAATGCGAAATGGGCTTTATGTTCGCATGGCGCTTATTGATATGCTTCTAAGTTAGTACGGTGAAGCCTAAATATCTCTATACATCTGCTAAAATAGACCTAGATGTACGATGAGGCAAAGCAGCAGATACTAGCAGCAAATAAAATCGTTGTTGTTCAGGCCGAAAATCCCGATGGTGATAGCCTAGGGTCTAGTTTAGCGCTTGAAGAAATTCTAGGCGATCTTGGCAAAGAGATTGTATTGTATTGCCCAGTTGATATTCCAAAATATCTTCGCTATTTTCCAGGGTGGGATAGGGTATCACAAAGTTTTGATACCTCAGCCGATTTAGTAATCATCGTGGATACAAGCGCGGATGTACTGCTTACAAAAGTGCTTGAGACTCCAGGTGTACGCTCGTTTTTAGAATCACATCCAGCACTTGTAATTGACCACCATACTACCAAAAGTACGCTTAGCTTTGGCGTAACTGAGCTTTTCGACGAGGCAATCTCAACCAGTGAGATTATCTATAAACTTGCCAAGGATGCCGAGTGGCAAATCAATCAACAAGCCGCAGAGCATATGCTAGGTGCACAGTTAGCCGATAGTCTTGGCCTGAGCATTCAGACAGTCGGGGCAGAGAACTATCGAATTGCGGCCGACCTAACCGAACTTGGCGCACATGTTGGCACAATAGAAGAGCGCCGACGTGAATACATGAAGAAAAGCCCCGAAATTTTGGCATACAAGGGCACGCTCATCAATCGAATTGAATACTTACTTGATGGTAAGTTAGCGCTGGTTCATATCCCATGGGAAGACATCCAAGCCTACAGTGACCAATACAATCCAAGTGTACTAGTGCTTGATGAAATGCGCCTGGTAGAAGGAGTAGATGTAGCCTGTGCTATCAAAACCTACCCAGATGGCAAACTAACTGGCAAGCTCCGCTCAAACCTCCCCGTATCAGAGCAAATAGCTGGTTATTTTGGCGGCGGCGGACACCCGTATGCCGCTGGATTCCGTGTATACGAAGACTATGTAAAAATCATCAATGAGCTAGTTGAAGCAACTGAGAAAGCTATAAATAACAATGGATAAGCCTCTCACAAGCGACATTCTACTTGAATTTCATGTGCCCGATTTTACGCTTGCTAAAGACTTCTATCAGAAACTTAACTACGAGGTAGCATGGGAAAAACCAAACACCGGTACTGACAATGGCTACTTAGTAATGAGAAATGGCCAGAGTATCTTAAATTTTTACTGTGGAAACGACAATGTGTATCATCATGACTACTTTGGTAAATTCCCAAATACAACGCCTCGCGGATATGGTGTTGAGATTATCATTCCAATTTCTGACATTCGTTCATTTTATACAAAGTTCCGAGAAATATTTCCAAAAAATGTCGTAAAGGAACTTAACGACAAGTATACGAAGTTAGACTTTCGAGCCGTTGACCCATTTGGTTTTTATTTGCGATTTGTAGAACGGTATAATTGGGTGGAAGGCCGTGATAAAAAAGGAAATCATCTGGATAATGAAACTGTTTAACACCCTTACTGGAACAATTGATGCAGTTGAAACGCTTGAAGCTAGTAAAGTTAAGCTCTACACTTGTGGTTTAACCGTTTATAGCCAACCACACATCGGCAACTGGGTTGCATATATTTACTGGGATTTACTCGTACGAACCCTAAGAGGAAATGGCTACGAAGTTGAACGCGTACAAAATATCACAGATGTGGGTCACCTCACCGATGATGGTGATGCTGGTGAAGATAAGATGCAAAAGGGTGCACTCCGTGAAGGAAAAACTGCTTGGGACGTGGCCGAAAAGTATATTCAGATTGCCGATGATGAAGCGTACAATCAACTTGGTCTACTACGCCCTGAACACATGCCTCGCGCCACTGATTTTATCCCTCAGCAGATCGCATTCGTAGAGGAGCTTGAACGAAAAGGCTATGCATACACGATTAGTGATGGGGTTTATTTTGATACAAGTAAGCTTAGTGACTACGGAAAACTTGCACGGCTCGACATAGAAGGCCTGCAGTTTGGCGCTCGCGTAGCCGATACGGGCAAGAAGAATCCAACCGATTTTGCACTTTGGAAATTCTCACCAGAAAACGAAAAACGAGATATGGAGTGGGACTCACCTTGGGGCAAAGGCTTTCCAGGCTGGCATCTTGAATGCTCGGTTATGGCCAGAGAGATTTTAGGTGACCAGATTGACATTCATACCGGTGGGATCGATCATATTCCGGTGCACCATACAAACGAAATTGCACAGACAGAGGCGGTGACTGGTAAACAGTTTGCCGCTATGTGGCTGCACTGTAACCATCTAAAAGTAGATGGAACAAAAATCAGTAAATCACTTGGCAATATCTACACGCTTGCAGACATAACCTCAAAAGGGTACGACTTGAACGCCTTCAAGCTCTTGGTCATATCAAAACACTATCGTAGCGAAGGTAACTTTAGCTGGGACATTATGGAAGCCGCGAATAATCGCTATAGGAATTGGCTTAGTGTTGCAGCTCTGCGCCATCAAATCCACGAGACACTCGAAGATGATAACTCAAAACATGAAAATGATAAAACTTCTACACTTGCAGCAATCGGTGCGATTAAGGAAGTGCTAGGTAACGACCTAAATACACCGGAAGCACTAGCAATCATTGATCAAGAATTTTCAAAAATTGAATCAACCGATGTTGTAAAACTCAGCCGACATGCTCTTGTAAGCCTACTAGAAGCTATATACGAGCTACTTGGTATTGACTTGCTAACACATACCCCTGATATTAGTGATGCCTTGAAGCAGCGCATTATTGAACGACAACGTGTACGTGAGCAAAAGGATTGGCATACATCCGATGAAATTCGCGACGAGCTCCTAGCACAAGGTCTTGTAATTAAAGATACTCCTCATGGGAGTATCTGGACATACGCTTAGTTGCGTTCTAGGTCTCTTTCTTAACCGCTTTAGCAACAAGCTTACCAAGTGGCTTATCGGCCGCTTCACGCTCTTGGCGAGCATGCTCTAAATAGCTATCAAGTAGCACTTTTAAGCAGCCTGCAATTGGAATTGAGATAATACCACCAGCAACACCGAATAAATAAAGACCAATCGTTACCGAAGCTAAGATAGTAAGCGCAGATAGCTCGAGGCGTTTTGACTGGATAGTTGGAGAAATGTAGTTATTTTCAATCTGCTGATATACGATGAAGAATATTACGTACACAATTGCAGCACCAACATCATTAAACGCCAGCAAACTCGCGATAAGTGCGCCGCCAATCGTTGCACCAAACATTGGAATAAGCGATAGTACAAATGTAATAGCAGCGGCAGGAACAGCTAGATTAGTTGGAATGTCGAAGAAGAAACTTAATCCAAATACTACTAAGCCTGAAGCTAACCCACCCAAGCCAGAGACAGTAAGCTGGCCTGTTACATAGCCGGACACAACTGCATTCATGCGGTGCACAATGCTACGATGGAGGTCTCGTCGTCGCTTATTTGTATATAGCCCCCATAGCTTTTGCATTAGCCCAGGACCTTCGATCAGCATCAAGAACGATAGGAATAGCACTAAAATACCAGCCGTGATTGCACTAAATATAGAACCAATCCCATTAAGCACATTAATACCAACGCTTGATGCCCAACCAGAAGCACTTTGTTGAATCGATTTCGTTGCCTGATCAACCTGTGACTGTAAGTTGTACTGCTCGATTAAGTGGTTGAGCCCACGCCATTGATCGCGCGCCGTTTCTACTAACTGAGGGACAGTTTGAATAAACTTAGCCGTTTGCTCAATAACTGGAGGTACGGCTAAGAATACGAATGCTCCCACAAATACCACCACAAGAATATACGCTATTGCAGTTGATAATACTCGACTATTACCGGGCAGAATTTTAGCTAATCTTGAAACCGGTGCATTCAACGCCAACGCTAAGAACAACGCTGTACCTAGAATAATTAATGCTGTTCTAGCACTGTAAATGGCCATACCAGCAAGTAAAAGGCCCACAGGCACAAGCCAAAAACGCACAAATGTACGTGTAGATGAATCAATCATAACTTTCATATCGTGATTATATCACCAACACTTACGATTAGGATATTTTTACCACCATTACCTTTAAGGACTTAGCGGCTACCTTGTATTCAAGTGGTACTTTTAAATGCTTTACCTCGCCATCAAAACTGACCGGCAATACGTCATGTCGCGAATAGATACTCAAGGCCCTGCGATGTGACAACACAAAATCTTGCTGCCTCGCAGTTCTGCCGCTTACTGTACTGAATATTGCTTTTATTAAACGAAGGCGCGATGAAGAAGTTGCCACCATGACAGTTAGCATATTATTTGTAAGACTCTTTCGTGACGGAATCAGCGAAGCAGTAATGTCATACACATTGTTACCAACGAACACGAATGGCGAATGAACTTTTCTGCCATCAATCACAAGTCGATGTGTCGGAAAGCGAATAAGCTGTCTTACTCCCGCCCATGTAGCCGCCACCCATTTTGTAAGAATCTTACTCACCGATTTACGATCGATAAGAGTAAATGGGTAAAGCCCTAGGCTAGAATTATTTAAAAAGAGTTCGTTATTTACATACCCAACATCAATCCGATATGTTTTTGCTGTCTTAATCCCATCAAGAATATCTTCAATCGCACCCGACATACCCAAATCTTTCACAAAATGGTTTAGAGTACCGCCAGGTAAGGGCAGCATAGCAGAAGGGCTCCCAACAAGTAATCGTGCGACACTATTCTGTGTACCATCACCCCCTATAACAGCGATGATTACTCCACGTTTTACAAGGCTTTTCAACTTATTTGAGCCGAGTTGCCTCACAGTAAAGCTATAGTCTACATCAATTTTGTATTTACGAAACAACTGTTTAATTTTAGGTAGGGTAAGTTGCCCGCCAGATTTTGAATTATAAATTAGAACAACCTTCATGCCAATGGCCTAACAAACTCGATTACATATAGAAGTACAGCAAGGCCGAGTAGCCAGCCAGCTAAGACATCACTTGCAAAATGAGCACCGAGGTAAACTCTTGAAATGCCTATGAGTAATGGAATCCCGCCCCCGAGAACTAGTGACACCCAATTCCAGGGGAAGTCAGCGAGTGTAAATAAAATCATTGCCAGCAAGCCATAGGTAATAACTGCACCGCTTGAATGCCCGCTCGGAAAGCTTAGTGTTTTCATATTCTTCGCGTATTCACTTATTGGTCTTGAGCGACCAATCAAAATCTTCGTAGCTGCACTTGCCATCAATGTGGCGGGAATCAGCATACCACTTAGCACTAGTGCATTATTCAATACATACAGCCCCACGCCAACGATCGCAATCGCTATACCTAGCAGTACCCAAGGACTACCAAGCAAGGTTATAGCCTCAAATCGTGATTTTGCTGAACGACCAAAAAATGAAATTATCCATCTATTTATAGCTGTATCAAAACGATGTATATGTTTTACCACACTCTCTAGTATACAAGGGTTAGCTGCTTTGACGAATCATACTAGACAATGTATAGTTAGAGTCATGGCTACGGAAATCGGATCAGTTGATGCCGCCACCAATATAATCGGCGACAAATGGACGCCTCGTTTACTCCGTTTTTTTCTAACCGAAAACACAGTGCGCTTCTGCCAGTTGCAAGACATGACAGGCGATATTAACCCTCGCACACTGTCAGCACGTCTCGTAAAGTTAGAGCAAGAGGGAATCATTGTTAAACGACCAACCTCACCAGCACGATGCGAGTATGAACTCACCCAAAAAGGACGCGACCTACTACCTGTTCTTTCTCAGATGGACTCTTGGTCATCAAAATACTCATAGTATACTGAACCGCGTATAATAGTACGTAGTTATGCGCATACTTATTGTAGAGGACGAGCAAAAGATTGCACGAGCGCTAAAAAAGGCGCTTGAACAAGAACACTATGCCGTTGATGTGTCATTTAATGGGGACGATGGCTATGCCATGGCCACCACGGAACCCTACGATGTTATGATTATCGATCGCATGTTACCTGGTGAATATAGCGGAATTGACATCGTCGCTGCCTTACGCGAAAAATCTATCACAACACCAGTACTCATACTCACAGCACTTGGCAGGGTAGAGGATAAAACTAAAGGTCTTGATAGTGGAGCAGATGATTACCTTGTAAAGCCCTTTGCGCTCGAAGAACTACTTGCTCGAGTAAGAGCATTACTTAGGCGTCCGGTGCAGCAGCAATCAACTATCTTAGATGCCGACGATCTGTCTCTTGATACCACAAAACGTGAGGTAAAGCGTGCAGATAAAAAAATACAACTTACAAGCAAAGAATTTGGCTTACTTGAGTTTTTACTCCGTAACAAAAACCGACCATTGTCTAAAAATACCATTATGCAACATGTGTGGGATTATGATGCCGACATTCTGCCTAATACTATCGAGGTTTATATCAAATACCTACGCGCCAAAATTGATAAGCCCTTCGGGAAAGGTCTGATTAAAACCGTCCGCGGCTTTGGTTACAAAATTGAGGACGACAAAAAGTGAAACGGATGTTTGCATCGGCAACATTAAAACTAACAGCCTGGTATTTGCTTATACTCGTCACTATCTCGATATTATTTAGCTTTATTATTTTTGAAATATCGACATCTGAAATAAGTAACCGTCTAGAGCGACTACAAATTCGAGTAGAAGGTAGTAGCAAAAGCATCACGCTGCCCGGGCCCGTCACGTTAAATGATATCCGTGTCAATCAAACTAAAGAAGCTAAAACAAGCATATTCATAGGCTTGGTGTATATGAATTTGGCAGTTGCCGGTCTTGGCGGAATTGGGTCATACCTACTTGCACGTCGCACACTTAAGCCGATTGAAGAAGCGCACGAAGCCCAGTCACGTTTTACATCGGATGCCAGTCACGAACTTCGTACACCACTTGCAGTCATGAAGTCAGAAATCCAAGTAGCAATGCGAGAACCAAACCTTAAGGCCGCGGATTACCGCGAATTACTTGAAAGTAATCTTGAAGAAGTCGACAAACTTACTCAATTATCACAATCATTACTGCAGCTATCGCGACTCGACTACGACAATGTAGAACGAAGCGATCGAGTCGATATAGAAAAATCAATCAAAAAAGCTGCACGAAGCCTTCGCATTCCAACAAGTCGGTTGCAGATTACCTTACCAGAACATCAAGTATCAATTGATGGTAATGATTCTATGCTGGGTGATCTTTTCAGGATCTTACTTGATAATGCAGCAAAGTATAGCCCACCCGATTCTCCAATCAGTCTTACTCTTTCGTCTAACGGCCGCAGCTGTAAACTTGTCATCAGTAATCAAGGTGAGGGGATTGCAGCAAAAGATCTAGATAAAATTTTTAATCGATTTTATCGTGGTGAAAAATCACGCTCATCGAATGATTATACAAGTGGCTATGGACTCGGCCTCTCTCTTGCCAGAAAGATTGTTCGCTTACATGAAGGCTCAATCACAGCCACAAGCAAACCGGGTAAAGTAACAGCTTTTACACTTATTTTGCCACAAGTTAGAAAAAATCGTTAGCATTTTCCAGAATTCTCAGATTCTTTTCAGAATTCAGTCGTATAGTTGAGCCATACGAAGGTTGAGGTGACCATCGTAAATAAAACCTAAACAACAGGAGGAAGCCATGCAAAGCTTACAATTGAAGCAAAAAACTATCCTACTTAGCAAAAAAGGCATGAAAGAGCTCAAAAAGACAGTTGCTAGACTTGAGCGACGCCAAAAGCAGAGTATCATTGAATTACGTGAACTTGATAAGACCGACGGACACGACCAGCGCCTAGCACGCATCGAAAAACTGGCCGAACTTGAATCAATCGAAAGTCAGCTTGCCGATAAGAAAGCTTACTTATTGAAAGCTAAGTTATTTCCACGCAAACGTGATGCCTTGCGTGTTGCTATTGGTTCTGTGGTTGAACTTATTGATACGAATGGTCGCATCATTAGATATCAGCTAGTCGATAGCATAGAAGCAAATCCATCAGATGGGCGTATTTCGGCAAGCAGTCCACTTGGGCAAACACTCATCGGCCGCACTATAAAAGAAACAATTGATTGGGGTAGTAAACTTGGCGTTCGTCAACTTACCCTAGTACGTATCTCTTAGCCCCAACATCCTAACTTAACCCCGCAATCTACCGCCTGGCACCTACCCTGGGCGGTAGATTGTTGTTAGTAGCTCTAACAGATATAACTATGGTACAATAGTGCGCGGACTTAATGGGACGTCGCCAAGTGGTAAGGCACCTGGTTTTGGTCCAGGCATTCGGGGGTTCGAATCCCTCCGTCCCAGCCATGAAAAATAACTCATCTTTTGATGAGTTATTTTTCATATCAGAGTAGGGACTTAAGCCCCCGAATGAGTTTTGCTTTAGCAAAACATTCGGGCGGTTCGGCGTAGCATAGTGAGATTCTGGAAAAGCTTACTTTTGCCAGAATGAGCAAGCGGAGAAGCGAAACAGCATGAAGCGATATCCCTCCGTCCCAGCCAAAATCGTACTAACTTGGAAATTGTTCTGAAATGACTTATGTCTGCTTATTGGCTAAAAGTCTTCTATTCTTGACCATTCCATTTGGAAATCATAATTCTCGGTTCCGAATATTCGAGCCAGATTAATAGCCTGAGATCCAAGTGCTCTATAGCCATTTAACCTATTCTCTTCTTTTGTTGTCCTTGTGTAGTCGACAAAGTAGTCAATCAAGGTAAAACCAGTATCAGCAGAGTACATGACATTACTTCCATCCTGATTCCATGGGTCAAATTGGATACCCATTTCGACTGCCATATCGACCACTTCAAAAAAGGCGGTCATTTGCGAATCCGAGATAGATTCTATGTCAGTATCACTCATTGAGCAGACCGTTTGCCCATCTATAAATGTGTATATTGCGACAGCATCTTCCGCAGAGGCACTTTGTATTTGTTCAAGCCCAGAGATATTCAATCCGCGCAAGCCAGCATCAATTTTCCTTTGAGTCGCCGCTACAGTATTGCGCACTCTATCATTGATGAAGATATAGCCTAGCAAGCTTTACTGCGTAAAGTCCGTCACCTAATCGGAGCTTGTAAACATTCGACTCCGATCCCGATCCAAGTACTTCTGCATTCTTTATATTGTCTCTTAGACCACCCACGGCTGATTCAAATTTTTTATATGACTGTGGTAATTTTTCTTCATTCATTGCTTTTCTCCAGCTAAATCTATTCGAAATAAAAAATCTCCCTCTTGGGGAGTTTTGTGTACACAAGTTAATAAACTACCCAAGATGGAGGTGGATATGCATATGCTGTAAAATTGAAAAATTTTGACCGCTCATACTATGATAATAAAATCTTGCATTTAACTTGTCAATAATGTTTTAAAGCACATTAACATACATAAAAATGAGATATCTTTTGATAAGTCATTTTTCCTATAATGAATAGGGACTTGAGTCTCTGGATAAGTTTTGCTTAGCAAAGAGCATAAACTCAAGCGACAATTAATAAAAAATACATTATTGGTATATAGTTAAAGCATGAGAAGAATGCTATTTCACACAACCAAAGATTTTAAAGGCAAAGTTGCACTTAAAGAGCTTAAGCGAGCTCATTTTATTATCTCACTTCTGGCGATCGCTCTCGCATTCCTGCTTGTTGCAAGTACCTACTATCCGATTCAACTGCACCATTTACTCACAGCTGTCGCTGCTGCCCTCCTAATCATCGTAGCAGCTATATCGCTGTCGATTGCATTTACAATAAAGGTTAACAAATAGGCTCGATGTCACTATGACGTTCGCTCAGGCAATTACGACTAACTATCAAAAATACGCGCAGTTTGAAGGCAAAGCGTCGCTTTCAGAATTCTGGTGGTGGTTCTTATTCATCGCCCTGGTAAGCACGGCAATTAGCTATTTGAATTTAATCGAAATTGGAAACGGCTCAGTAGGCTCAATCTTATCTGGAATATGGGGAGTTGCGATTCTGCTTCCTACGCTTGCAGTCATCGTACGCCGCCTTCGTGATAGCGGACACGACTGGAAGAACATATTCTGGGGATTAATACCAGTGGCTGGAGGCATCATCCTACTTGTATATCTAGCGCGACCTTCAAAAAGTTAGCCTAAATTTGTATAGTTGTATGATCTGAGTAATTTACAGCATGAGAAACCAGCAACTAGTCAACGAATTACCAGGCCTACTCCTAACTGGAGCCCGCTATTTTATTGCAGAAAACATCGCACAAAGAATCAAAGAAGATAAGCCAATCAATCTACACATGGGAATATTTATCGCTGCGGATATCCTCGATGGTGCCATATTGCGTAAATTTAATGCCGATACTCCAATACGACGTGTGGCAGACGGTGTAATTGACCACATTTCAGTCGCCAGGGTAGCAACTGAGATAGCAAAAAGATATCCAGAGTCTCGACCATACATTAAGATTCTTGCTAGTAGAGCAATAGCGGTTGGTGGACTTAATGTGGTACATCTCTTAAAAACTGGCGAAGTTACAAAGGGCCAAAAAAACCAGAAACTAACAAACTTAGCTACGGCGGCATTTGCACTAACGGCAGTACACGGCAATGAAAAGGCAACCCACATTGCAGGTTCTGTCGCATCAGCAATCGCAGCGCTAACCTCGCTACCACACTTCAATGAGATTGGTGAACAACATCCTGAAGGTATACGAAAACTATAAGTAGTGAAAATCTATTCACTTTGAACCTTTAAGCATAAGCAGGTATACTATTAAGTAGCTATGCACGTACTGACGCTTCCATATGGAACGGCTTTCCACTTGCAAGCTTTTAACAACTAGCGTCACCAGGACGCTTCCATATTCAAGTGAAGGTAGTAAAAAGATTTGCCCTGAGCGGTTGGCTTTTCCTGTCTATTTTCGCTTCATAACTCCAAAATCCGTTCGCTAATTAAATGTTAGCTCTTGCCTCTGGAGCAAGATTAGGAGCCTAGAATATGCGAAATATCACTATCAATAAGCCGGTACACGTCACAGCACTGGGATTCAAGAAGAATCTTAGTACGTACCCGCGCCAAATAGAGTTTGAAGGCCGAACATACAACTTTGTTGATGCAGGCCTTAGCTGTTTGGTAAAAAGTGGCCAGATGGCAAGTCAGATTCTGACTCTTACTGACGGCCACTCGCAGTTTCGACTGCGGAGTGACAATTTTGGAGGTTTATGGACGTTGCTCTCTGTGAGCGCTTAATTTCCGTGACTTTTAACGCTTAAGGCACCCGTAACAGGGTGCCTTAAGCGTTAGGCGTATAATTGAAGAATAAGAGGGGGTACATACAAGTGCAATCAAACGATTTTAGTGGACTTAAGGCAATTTTTTTCAATGGAACGCTCAAGAAATCTCCTGAGGTAAGTAATACAGAAGGCCTACTTAAACTAAGTGCCGACATTATGGAGCGCAGTGGCGTTGATGTTGAAATCATCCGTACCATTGACCATCAGATCGCAAGCGGTGTACAACCCGACATGACTCAGTATGGTTGGGATATAGATGAATGGCCACGTTTATTCGATAGGGTTAAGGCAGCCGATATTGTAGTAATTTGCGGACCTATTTGGCTTGGTGATAACAGCAGCCAAACTAAGCTACTAATTGAACGACTCTACTCTAATTCTGGTGATTTGAACGATAAAGGACAATACCTATACTACGGCAAGGTTGGCGGCAGTATAATAACCGGCAACGAAGACGGCGTAAAACACTGCGCCATGAATATTCTTTATAGTTTACAGCACATAGGCTTCACCATACCTCCAAATGCTGATTGCGGCTGGATAGGACCAATTGGCCCAGGGCCAAGCTATCTAGACACGGGATCAGGCGGACCCGAAAGTGATTTCACAAACCGCAACCTTACCTTTATGACATATAACTTACTACATATGGCTAAGCTATTAAAAGCAAGCGATGGAATACCCGCGATAGGCAACGTAAGAAGCCAGTGGGATGAGGGTGAGCACTGGGCGTTACACAACCCAGAATATCGTTAAATCAGCTATACACCCGTGTTTCTGTTACTACTTTTGCAAGCGGTATGTCGTGCGATTCAACCGGCAAAGCATCAACGTGCTGAAAATCGTAGGCCAGCCCAATAGTAAGTGCGTTTACCTGTGTAGACAAAAACCTATCATACCAACCACCGCCAAATCCAAGCCGATTACACCTCCCATCAAACGCAAGAAGCGGCACTAGTATGACGTCAAATTGCTTAGAAGGGAACAGACTAGTACGTTGTGGCTGCACAACCGTTATGACAACATTCGGGTAATGTTGCCTAATAAACTCTATGATTCCATCTGTTTGAATTTCATTCCAAGCAGGATTTGATTCATACACATGAATAGTTGAAATCGTAGGCCAATCAATTATATGTAGTAGCGTATTCGTAACTCGATCGGTTGCAGCCGACACCTGGGAAGATGTGAGTGTTTTGCGTTTGCTACGCATTCGCGCGCGAATAGCAATTTTATTCATATGATCAGTATACTCCCTACACTAGACAAAATATTTTACTTATGCTATAATGAGAGTACAGAGGTATCGAATACAGATACCCGGATGAATACCGAAATTACTTGCAAGATACATCTTTCTCTTTGATTCCGCCGTTCATCATATAATTACATGAACGAAAGGAATTCATGCCAACATCTACTAGCCGTGCGTTTCACGCCCGACGTCCTAAACAAAGTGGGTTTAAATCCACTCATAATTCACGCCGCTCCTCAAAAGGAAATGGTGTGCGAAAAGCATACATACACCCATCAAAATTCATTAATCGAACGCCCGCAGCTGCCCGAGCCGTGGAATACACTCCGACGCATCTTTTTAACGATTTTGCGCTTACCAGTGAGCTAAAATCTAACTTAGCAGCAATTGGCTTTACAAAACCAAGTGCTATTCAAGATCAAGCTATACCACTAGTTCTAGACGGCAAGGATGTAATCGGCCTTGCTAATACCGGAACAGGTAAGACAGCAGCTTTCCTGCTGCCAATCCTTAGCCAAATAGATCCGCGAAACGACCGTATGAGCGTACTGGTTATGGCTCCAACGCGTGAGTTAGCACAGCAAATTAACGATGAATGCCGCAGGTTTTCTACAGGTATGCGTATTTTCTCTACTGTTGTAGTAGGTGGTACCAATATCGATCGTCAGATTCGCGATTTAAAGCGCGAACCACACATCATCATTGGCACACCTGGCCGTCTAAACGACCTACTAAACCGCAAAGCCCTACGGCTTGATGATATTCGTCATTTCGTATTAGACGAGGCTGACCGCATGCTCGATATGGGTTTCATTAATGACATTCGTAAGGTAGCTAGTTTACTTCCAGATTCTCGCCAAACACTTTGTTTCTCGGCTACTATTACACCGACGATTCAAACGCTTGTACATGACTTCTTGAAAAATCCCGAAACCGTATCAGTGCGCACTGGCGAAACCAGCGACCACGTAATGCAAGACATCATCGAAGCAAACGACAAGATGCATAAGCATGAGCTACTAAAAGATATGCTTGCGAAGGATGAATTCGAAAAAGTCTTAGTATTTGGCGAAACCAAGTTTGGCGTACAACGTTTATCTGATAGCTTACGTAATTCTGGTATTACGTCAGAGGCTATTCATGGCAATAAATCGCAGTCACAGCGTCAACGTGCACTTAAGGCCTTTAAGACTAACACCGTAAAGGTGCTGGTCGCAACCGATGTTGCTGCACGTGGTCTTGATATCCCAAATGTAAGTCATGTCATTAACTTCGATCAACCAGCTACGTATGAAGATTACGTTCACCGAATCGGTCGAACCGGTCGAGGTGGAGCTCACGGTACTGCGTACACATTCGTTGATAAGCGCTAGAATAGAAGAATGGGCAAATTTCCAGTTGTTGAAACTAAACTAGAAAAAATCGTTGGTGGTGGCCAAGCACTTGGTAAATATACTGACGGCCGCAAATTATTCGTGTGGGGTGGTCTACCAAACGAAACTGTGGCAGTACAAGTAACAAAAAAGCGCTCTAAATTGATTGAGGGCAGAGTGATTGATGTTATAGCACCAAGCAGTGAGCGGATTGAGCCACAAGACCCCACAAGCTTTCTTTCAACCAGTCCCTGGCAAATCATGACGCCCGAGGCCGAAGAGCATTACAAAGCCGCACTCATTGAAGAGGCATTTGAACTACACGATATCGTATTGCCAGAACCCATACGCGTTAAGGGTGATGGTGTGCGCTATAGTTACCGCAATAAGGTTGAATTTAGCTTTTACTGGAATATTGAGCAAAATAAGCTTGATCTTGCATTTTTCATTAGGGGCAGTAAGGGCAAGATTCCAGTCGAAGGCACCTCACTGGCGCGTCAAGAAATCAATACGCTTGCTCGAGAAATTCGCGATATCTTGCAGCGCAAA
This sequence comes from Candidatus Saccharimonadia bacterium, assembly GCA_023257815.1. Lineage (GTDB taxonomy): Bacteria > Patescibacteriota > Saccharimonadia > Saccharimonadales > Saccharimonadaceae > UBA1020. The sequence goes on from JALRBJ010000019.1 coordinate 16,256, forward strand.
CATGTTGAAGCTCGCTCGCTCAAGACTCTTCTAATTCGATGTAATCAAGCAGGTGACTGCGTATGGCAGCTTTATGTCAAAGATGATGTAAAGGATAGCATTACGGTTGATGAAGCTAATGCACTTTCGGCTATTGGTGGAGAGATCATCTATTCCGATCCAAGAAGCCCCGCCAGCCGAATTACAGAGCGACTTCAATCATTCGGTACTCTCACACTAACTGACAAAATTCTAGGTACTTCATTCACTTATGCCACCGAGAGCTTCTTTCAAGTGAATATCCCGATGTACGAAGAAGCCTTGCAAGACATGAAATCATGGCTGCCATCGGGGGCAGTTGTAGATATGTACAGTGGAGTCGGCACGATCGGCCTCACCATTGGCGGTGATAATTTAACACTGGTTGAACTTGATGAATCAGCCGTTCGCGAAATGCATACTAATATCAAAGCGCTCAATTCTTCAGCAATTGCCGTACACGCGGCGAGCGAAGCAGCACTCAAGTATATCAACTCCAAGGCCACAATAATCCTAGATCCCCCAAGAGCAGGACTTCACAACGATGTTATTGATCGCTTACTCGAAACAAAGCCCCGACGAATCATTTATCTAAGCTGCAATCCAGTCACGCAAGCACGCGATATTGCCTTGCTTGCCGATACATATGGAATTCGTTGGCACACAGGCTATAATTTCTTTCCAGCTACACCCCATATCGAACACTTGGTAGTGCTAGACCTCAAACCATAAGCACGACTTGACTCGCATGGTAGGTAACCGGTAGAGTAAGTCCTATGAAGAGGCGTGGGTTTACAATTATTGAGCTTCTGGTGGTTGTAGCCGCCATAACCATATTAGTAGCCATATCAGTGTCTGCCTACGAAAGCTATCAAAAACGTTCGTTTGATGCGCAGGCCGTTGCACTCGCTGCCGCTGTTAAGTCTGGTGCTGAACGATACTATGCGACCAACAACGAATACCCGCTTGCATCTACTTTGTTTGGTGGCACGCCAACCGGTAACCCACCAGCTACGTTTACGTCTGCTAGTACGATTTTGAACGTTCCTTCATCAAACCTAAATACTGACAATCTAAAATTCACACCCTGCGCTGGCACCGGAGTATGCTCAGCAGGTTCGGCCAACACGAGTAAGGTCTATTATGTTACAAAGGACTCCAGTGATGGAACTGCCCAGCGGCAGTACACGATTACAATTGGCTCAACCTCTTGTACATTCACATTCCCGACCACAGAAAGCGGAGCACTGTCATTTATACTAATGTACTATTCCTATCAAAGTCGTAATTGGATTGTAAGCCGTAGTGACCGCGGTGATGTTACTACTTCAAACACGACGAATTGTGGATTTACACCGCTTTGATGCGTCTGTAGGCAAATTTTGCAGCCGTGCGCCACTGAGTATTCGCATCAGTATCAAATTGAAGAACCTCTCCGTTCTTTACTTCCAGTATCTGTACAAGAGCCGGATTATACGGTGCTAGTGTACGATAATATTGGAGATCCTGGCCTGAAGGGTTTTTCATACCCGGAAACACTTCTTTAAACTTTGCACGCCCAATATCATCAAAATAGTTAGGCTGCCCCTTAGGTGGTAAGTAAAGCTCGGCAACCAAGCCCATGCGCGCAACTATCTTCTTAATATCTGCAAGTAGTAATTTTGAGGTTCCATTCACATACAGAAGCAACTGCTTTCTCGTGGTAAGAAAAAGGGTTGCTTGAGCTACACGACTTACCGGCACAGTTCGCACAATCACATGATCAATATCAACTTGCAGGCCAAAGTTATTCTTAGCGATCTGTTCCAATGCCATGTCATCGTAGACGCTATCATTCATGATGATATTGTACCACCGATGAACTGTTACAATGAATACAGTGGATTTTACGACTCGATATAACAAGCTAAACGAACGTCAAAAAGAAGCAGTTAATGCTATTGATGGTCCCGTAATGGTGATTGCAGGGCCAGGCACCGGCAAGACAGAACTTCTTAGTATGCGTGTGGCTAACATACTGCAAAAAACCGATACTTTACCCGAAAATATACTTTGTCTTACCTTTACCGAAAGTGGTGCGAGTGCCATGCGTGAACGACTTGCACAGATAATAGGTTCAGACGCCTACAAAGTTGCTATTCATACTTTCCATAGCTTTGGCACCGAAATCATCAACCAAAATGGTGAATATTTTTACCACGGAGCCAGTTTTAGACCAGCTTCAGAGCTTAACACATACGAATTACTTCGCTCGATCTTTGATTCATTGGAATTTTCAAATCCACTTTCAGCCAAGTTAAATGGGGAATACACCTACTTAAACGATACCCTAACAGTCATATCTGAACTTAAGAAAAGTGGCTTGACCAACGAGGAATTATTACAGCTACTTGATGCCAACGAAAGTGTCGTAGATAGCATTGAAGCAGATCTGGCGGACGTATTTAGTAGTCGGATATCAAAAAGTAGTATCGACCGACTCAC